>JAIRYY010000045.1 GCA_031267485.1 Tannerella sp. | reverse complement strand
CTGAAAGAAATTGCAGCAACACTGGACGAAGAAGACAATCCGGTGATTATGCTGGTAAAACACAAAAAATAAATTAATCAATGAAAAAGTATTCATACATGGCATATCATGACGCCTGATGCAGGCTCCCGAACGTGGAAGCGGGAGCCGCGGAAATAAACATGCCTTCCCCCGAAGCAAACATTTTAACACATACAAATTATGAAAATAAAAAATATGATTTTATTGATAACGGTACTGCTGGCATGTGCGTCGTGCGGGCAGGATATGGCGGACCAAACGGAAGATTCCACAAAGACGATCACCGTTACGGATACAAATAATCCGGGAATTTTATCCTATTTCACGGATTATGGCATGTGGGGAATTTCGGTATCCGTATCCGGTACTATTGATAATGTGAATCTGTACCTGATAAAGGATTTCAAGGAAGATATTTCATTAGAGACTGTAGTCAGGGTGACATTTAGCGGAAATTATTATCCATCGGACAAGAAATCGCCCATTGGCGGAATGGAGATTTTTTATATTGATATAACAACTTTAAGATACGAATATGATAAATAAATTTGGTTAATTCTTTTTTTGAGGCGCTATTGAATGTTTTGCCGGAATAGGGTACGTATCCGGGTAATTCGCGCCGCTCCGCGACCAGCGAACGCAGTGAAGCAATCCGGTGTATGAACAGGCTGGATTGTTTCACTGCGTTCGCTGGTCGCGGGACAGGCGTATCCACTCGCCTTTACGTTGCCTGTCCTTTATTTTCAAAAAGATATAGCCCCTCAAAAAAAGAGTTAACCCCGGATTGCAAAGTTTGCGATTGACGGATATTATTTATAATTTTGGCGACTTGTTTGGAAGTTATATGGATAATAAAAGAAGAAAATTTAATCTGTTTTACGCGGCCCTGCTGCTTGCCGGCGCATTGTCGACGCCGGCGCCGGCGCAGCAGACGGAGTATTACCGGGTGACGGGCGGACGGGGGACGCCGCTCCTGGCGGACGACAATACGCGGAACAGGATACAGGTATATCTCGTTTACGGAATGGAAAACGTGCAGATAAGCTACACGTCGCCGTCGACGGCGCACGAGTGGTGCCGCTACCGGACACGGCCGGACCTGAATGACCCCGACCGGGTGACGTCCGTGCAGAACGGTACGACCTCCACGATTACGGACGTCGAGGACGGATGCGGATATTATGTCGACGAGGGCTCGATGAGGCGTTATGTCTGGATTATCGACTACAGCAAATATGAATTTAATATCCGGCGCTTCAACGTCATGCCGGATTTCAACGAATGTGTCGGGATCCGTTTTGACGGAGATGCCGACCTGGAGGATATGACGTACTATACGCCGTCAGGCGTCCCCGAAAAGGTGAAACGCGTTTTTGAGCTGAGCTACGAGACCCTGAAATGGAACGGGGAGACGGGGCGTTTTTCGCCGGAGCATGTTTCGAAATCTTTTGACACGCATCCCTTTGCCACGTCATTCATGCCCTCCGCCTCTCCCGAACTTGATTTTCCGCTTCTGCTGACGGATACGGAGATTACGCTGACGGGCGATGCGTTCGCGCGTCACTTCGGCGTTGAGAAGTCGGCGACGATACCCGCATACGAGGCCAGGGCGATAGAACTGCACGCCGACACGGTGATGAGTCTTTCCGGTGCGGCGGCGGGCGGCGGCGCGGACGCCCCGGAGGGCGAACTGCAGGCCCCCGCGCACATCACGTTCACCGCTCATGTCAACAAACCCGTCGCATCGCTGGTCACGTGGAAAATCTTCAGGGACGAAAATCCCTCGCCCGACGTCCTTTTCAATGCGGAAACGCTGGAGTACACTTTCGACCGGAACGGCAAGTACCGGATAACGGTGGAGACGGGCAACCGTTCGGGCGGATGCGTGGAAGAGTACAGCTTCGATATCGCCATCACGGAGACGGTCATGGAGATACCGAACGCCTTCTCTCCCGGCGTCACTCCCGGCATCAATGACATATTCCGGGTCAACTGCAAATCCGTAATGAATTTCCGGGGCCGGATTTTTAACCGCTGGGGTACCGAACTGTTTTACTGGACAGACCCGTCGCAGGGCTGGGACGGCAAATACCGGGGGAATTACGTGCCCGCCGGGGCGTATTACTATCTGATAGAATACACGGGAACGGATGGCCGGAAAGGCGTGAGGAAAGGAGATGTGAACGTGTTCCGAACGCGGGGGAGAGACGCCGGGCCGGGTACGGCAGAACAGGAACCGCAATTATAACGGGAGGAGATGGATAAAATGAAAATATTGCATGGAACAGCAGCTTTCCTGGCCGCAGGCGTACTTTGTCCTGCGGTTTTGCTGCTCGCCGGATACCGCGATTCCGCTATTGACAGCGCCAGCGCTACCGCGACTACAACCGCTACCGCCGCCGAAGAAGAAGACAGGCCCGTTGTGAGATCGTTTACGGTTTCGCCCGAAACGCCCCCGTCCGTACGGTTTTGCGGAAAAGAGATTGAACTTGTCCGCTACAACATGCGCGAGGGAATGGACCGTGAGCTGAGCAGTTTCACGTATTACCATTCAACCACCATGCTGCTCATAAAACGGGCTAACCGCTATTTCCCGGTTATCGAACCCGTCCTGAAAGCGAACGGTATTCCCGACGACTTCAAATACCTTGCCGTCGTGGAAAGTCATCTGGACCCAACGGCCACCTCGCCGGCCCGCGCCGCAGGCCTCTGGCAGTTTCTGGAGAGCACGGGCAGAAACTACGGGCTTCGCGTGACGGCCACGGTCGACGAGAGGCGCAATGTGACGAAATCCACGGAGGCCGCATGCCGGTATCTCCGGGAGGCTTACGGGAAATACGGCGACTGGACGGCTGTCGCTTCTTCCTACAATGCCGGAATGGGGCGCATATCGGGACAGATGGAAAAACAGCAGGAGACGTCTGTCCTCAACCTGCATCTGGTGGAAGAATCGGCAAGATACCCTTACCGTATTTTTGCCGTCAAGCAGATTTTCGAGAATCCCGGCAAATACGGCTTTATCCTGAAAGCGGAGAATCTTTACCGTCCGATAGCCTGCAGCGAGGTCGAGGTCAGTGAGGATATCGCCGACCTGGCCGCTTTTGCGCGCGGATACGGCATCACCTACCATGACCTGAAATATTTCAATCCGTGGCTGAAAGATTCGAAGCTCGTGACCGGCGGCGGGAAATATACGGTGCGGATTCCGGATAAAAGAGAGCTGTTCTATCATGCAGCCAATACTTATGTGCACGACGGACGCTGGGTCGTCCGGTAATTTGACCGCATGGAAAAAGAGAGTAAAATGTCCGGAAACGGAAATATAGAGGAGGGCGGATGCATATCCATATTCGGAGCGCGCGTCCATAACCTGAAAAATATAGATGTGAGCATACCGCGGAATAAGCTGTCGGTTATTACCGGCATGAGCGGGAGCGGCAAGTCGTCACTCGCTTTCGACACGATTTTTGCCGAGGGACAGCGGCGCTATATCGAAACATTTTCCCCCTATGCGCGCAATTTTCTCGGTAACATGGAACGGCCTGACGTCGATAAAATAAGCGGTTTAAGCCCCGTCATTTCCATTGAACAGAAAACGACCAACCGCAGCCCCCGCTCGACGGTCGGCACGGCTACCGAAGTGTACGATTTCATGCGCCTGCTGTATGCGCGCGCCGGCGAGGCATACTCTTACCGGAGCGGGGAGAAGATGGTCCGGTACACCGAAGAACAGATACTTGACCTTATTCTCAGGGATTACAGGGAGCATAAAACCTACATTCTCGCACCTGTCGTGCGGAACCGCAAGGGACATTACCGGGAGCTGTTCGAGCAAATCCGTAAAAAAGGCTATCCGAATGTCCGTGTTGACGGCCAGCTCATGGAGATTAGCGAGGGGATGAAGCTCGACCGCTATAAAATGCACAGCGTGGAAATCGTGATAGACAAGATGATTGTCTCCGGCACGGAGGACGTGCGCCTCAGAAAGAGCCTGCGCGTGGCCATGAAACAGGGCGACGGGCTGATTATGCTGCTCGATGCCGGCACGGACGAAACGCGCTATTACAGCCGCCGCCTGATGTGCCCCGTGACGGGCCTCTCGTACAGCGAACCCGCTCCGCACAATTTCTCGTTCAATTCGCCCCACGGCGCCTGCCCGCGCTGCAAGGGGCTGGGCACGGTGAACCTGCTGGACATGAACAAGATTGTTCCCGACCCGTCGCTGAGCATCTACAGGGGAGGAATCGTTGCGCTCGGCAAATATAAAAATTCGATGATTTTCTGGCAGATTGACGCGCTTTGCAAAAAGCATGGCGCCACGATCAACACGCCGATACGCGACCTGCCGGAAGATGCCGTCGACGAAATCATGAACGGGACGGACGAACGCCTGCCCGTAAACAACGAATACATGGGCAACGCAAGCTACATGCTGTCATACGAGGGAGTCGCCAAATATATCCTGATGCAGCAGGAGGACGAGGCGCCGACAAAAGCGCAGAAATGGGCGGGACAGTTCATCAGCACATCCCCGTGTCCCGGCTGCGACGGGCAGCGCCTGAACAGGGAAGCGCTGCACTACCGCATCGGAGGACGGAATATTGCCGAACTTTCCGCGATGGAGATATCGGAACTTTACGGGTGGATGATGTCGGTTGAGGAAAAGATGTCCGTACAGCAGAAAAAGATAGCGGCGGAGATATTGAAGGAAGTCTGTTCGAGGCTGAAATTCCTCATGGATGTGGGGCTTGACTATCTTTCGCTCAACAGGGCTTCGGTTACGCTGTCGGGCGGCGAGAGCCAGCGGATACGCCTTGCCACTCAGATAGGCAGCCAGCTGGTGAACGTGCTCTACGTCCTGGATGAGCCGAGTATCGGACTGCATCAGCGCGATAACGGGCGCCTCATCCATTCATTGAAGGAACTGCGCGATGCCGGGAACTCGGTCATTGTCGTGGAACATGACAGGGATACGATGCTTAATGCCGATTATGTGGTGGACATGGGGCCGAAGGCGGGACGTCTCGGCGGAGAAGTGGTCTTTGCCGGAACGCCGCAGGAGATGATGAAAACCGATACCCTGACGTCGGCATACCTGAACGGGCGCAAGTCCATCGAAATTCCCGCGTCGAGACGAAAGGGCAACGGATGTTTCCTTACCCTGAAAGGCGTCAGCGGGAACAACCTGAAAAATCTGGACGTGTCGATTCCCCTGGGCATGATGATATGCGTCACGGGCGTGTCGGGAAGCGGCAAGTCGAGCCTGATAAACGGCACGCTGCAGCCGGTTCTCAGCCGCCATTTTTACCGTTCGTCCGCCATCCCACTGCCGTACGGGTCGGTGGACGGCATCGAACATACCGATAAGATTGTCAGTGTGGACCAGTCGCCGATAGGGCGTTCGCCGCGCAGCAATCCGGCTACGTACACCGGAGTGTTTTCCGACATACGCAACCTGTTCGTCGAATTGCCGGAATCGAAAATACGCGGATACAAACCCGGACGTTTCTCGTTTAATGTTTCGGGGGGGCGGTGTGAAACCTGCCGGGGAAACGGCTACAAAACCATAGAGATGAATTTCCTGCCCGACGTGTATATCCCCTGCGAAGACTGTCACGGGAAACGCTATAACAGGGAAACGCTGGAGGTGCGCTTTCGCGGCAAATCGATTGCCGATGTGCTCGACATGACGATCAACATGGCCGTCGGGTTCTTCGAAAATGTGCCCGTCATACTGAATAAAATCAAGGTGATGCAGGATGTGGGGCTGGGATATATCAAGCTTGGACAGCCCTCGACGACGTTGTCGGGCGGCGAAAACCAGCGCGTGAAACTGGCGACCGAGCTCTCGAAGCGCGATACGGGAAAGACGCTCTACGTCCTCGACGAACCGACCACCGGACTGCATTTTGACGATATACGGGTGCTGCTCGGAGTGCTGAACAAACTTGTGGACAAGGGCAATACCGTCATTATCATCGAACATAATATGGATATTATAAAATCCGCCGACTATATTATTGACATGGGCCCCGGGGGCGGAAGACGGGGAGGCTGTCTGATTTTTGCCGGAACGCCGGAACAGCTCGTCGCGGCAGAGACGGAAAGCCACACCGCTCCGTTCCTGGCAAAAGAACTGGACGTCCGCGCCCCGGCCTTTAATTTTTAATTCAATGAGGAATCCGATACAGATGATAAAGCAGCGCCTGGCGAACGGGGAGCCACACCGCCCCGTTCCCGGCAAAAGAACTGGACGCCCGCGCCCCGGCTTTTAATTTTTAATTTTTAATTTTTAATTCAATGAAGAATCCGATACAGATGATAAAGCAGTGCCTGGCGAACGAGGAGCCTTATTTCGTGCTCCGCGGCAAGGATATATGCGCGCTCCCGGCGATAGAGAAATACTGCGAAGCAGTCCGGGGCAAGGTTGAAGACCCTTATTTCATCGAGGAGATAGAGGAAATAATGAAAGATTTCCGGGCATTCCGCGAAGAACAGGAAACGCATATCCCGGACTGACGGGGGGACGGATGGCGGAAGATACGTACAGGACAGTAAAAGGGCTGTCGGAAGGATATTACACGGAGAAGCGAAGCCGCTTCCTGTCGTTTGCCATGCCCGTGCGGACGCCGGAAGACGTGAAAAAGCACGTGCTGGAGTACCGGAAAAAATATGATGACGCGCGGCACGTGTGCTGGGCATACGTGCTTGGCGCCGGCCGGGAAACGTTTCGCGCAGTGGACGACGGCGAACCGTCGTCCACTGCCGGGAAACCGATACTGGGGCAAATCAATCGCCGTGAACTGACGGACGTACTCGTGATTGTCGTCCGTTATTTCGGCGGTATCGAACTCGGAACGGGCGGGCTGGCCGCGGCTTACCGTGCGGCTGCGGCCCAGGCGGTCGAGGCGGCGGAAACGGAGGAGCGGACGGTCGACGAAGACCTGACGGCCGTATTCGAATACCCGCACCTGAACAGCATCATGCGGATTGTAAAGGAAGAACAGCCGGAAATCGTCTCGCAGAAGTTCGAGATGACCTGCGAGATGACCCTGCGCATACGCAAAAGTCGTGCCGCAAACCTCCGGGCCCGCATCCTCAAAGTGGAAACGGCCCGCATCGAAGAATCACTTTAACCATAACAGCAGATATATGAGCTTCATAAAGGAATTTAGAGAATTTGCCATGCGCGGAAACGTGATGGACATAGCTGCCGGAGTTGTCATCGGCGGAGCTTTCGGGAAAACAGTATCCTCGCTTGTGGCGGATGTAATCATGCCCCTTGTCGGTATCCTCACCAGCGGCGTGAACTTCACGAACCGGAAGTTTGTTCTCAAACATGCCGCTGCAGACGGGGCGGATGTCCCTGCGCCCGAAGTCGCCATCCATTACGGCGAACTGATACAGGTAACATTCGACTTTCTCATCATCGCGACCACCATCTTCCTGATGATAAAAGCCATTAACAGGTTCCGGAAAAAGGAAGATGAAAAACCGGCGCCCGCAGCGCCTCCCGAAGACATTCAACTGTTGAGGGAGATACGGGACCTGCTGAAACCCCCGTCCTCCACTGAAAAAAAATAACCCGCGCGCGGACAATATCATTGACCGCAACCCCTTTTCCGCGTGCCGTCAGGTACGCTATGTGACTGTCACCACATTCCGTACCTGACGGCACGGGCCTGGACAGGCCTTCGGCATTTTCTACCGACATTCCGTACCTGACGGCACGGAGCTTAAAGATATCCAAAAATTTTTCTGCCGGCATATTGTTCCCCTCCGGGACAAATCGTGTACTCTATTTTGCTTATAACCATTATATATTATTTACTTCACGTTACTTAGCGCCATGTAAAAAGTATATATCATTTCTTTTCACATGAGCCGAGCCCCGTCATTGCTTCGCTTACAATGACGAAGAAACGCGACTTTCGATACACTCCCCCACATTCCGCACGAGGCTGTCTCAAAAGCCCTGTTCCGTCATTGCGAGGAACGAAGCAATCCAGGCACAGGCGACAACCTGAATTGCTTCCTTCGTCGCTGGTGACGGGAGAAATACAATGCACAAAAATATCCCGCGTGAAGTATAACCGACCGTTTTTTTTCGCCTTTTTCCCTCTTTTCCCCGGCAAAGCCGGGGTGGGATCTCACTATGACGAGGAATCAAGGCTTTTGAGACAGCCCCCTACAAATTCACGATGACGAACGTTATGAGTTTTTGTCCTTTGTAGTGGCCTTTTCCGCGGACGGTACAATCGGCTATGCCGGGATTGATGTTGTTTTTAAAGGCAACGCTGAAGTCTTTGCCGAGCGAGAGCGCGACGGTTTCGCCCCGTGGAGTGGCGTACCGCACTTCGGGTACGGGCGTGCAGGGGAGGCCTGTATGCTTTTGCGGCTCGACGGGCGACAGTATGGCGGCGGCGAGGCTGTGCCGGACACAGTGGAACTCGCCGTTGAGCATCCTGATTTCGGGATTCAGTTCGTCAATCAGCGCGGCAAAGCCGGGCGACGCGTTCAGCGCCGCACCCGAATTGACGAGCATGACAATCCGCCGCCAGACGTTTTCGATGCCGCGGCGTACTTCGGGAAACTTCTCCCGCGGTTTGCCGAGCGACAGCGCTTCGCGTTCCTGAATCAGGCGGGCCTGGTCGTTCAGCGCGGCTTCGATTTTCGCCGTCCAGTGCGCCATGCCTGCCGTCAGGGTGTCGGCGGCGAGGTCGCCTTTGAGGTGCGAGAGGATGGCGTCCATCGCGCCGATTTCCGCCAGATAGGGGTTGTTCATCACGTTGCCGTAGCTTCTCCGCATGATGTAGAGACGTTCGGCGGCGGCGGCCACGGCAGGGTTCGTGTCGTGCCGCGCGCCGCGAATCTGTACCGACATCCCGACCAGCATGTGGTCAAGATGACGTTTGGCAGCGGCAATGTCAGCCGTCAGCACGCTTTTGCGAACCCACATGAAACAGGCGGTTTCCTTTGCGAACCATTCGTTCAACTCCCCGGCGAGCGTTCCCAGTGCGCTTCGCACGTCGACGCCCGCCTTGGCCACTTCTTTTGTCGCACGGTCGAAAAACCCGAAATGCGCGCCGTTCGGCAAATAATTAAAGTATAAATATGCAAACCCGGTCATAGCTATAAAACATTTAATGATTAATATATAAAAAACATTCTCCCATATTTACTTCAATTGAAGTTTTTGTCCCGAAGACTTCGGCGAAAATACTTCAATTGAAGTTTTTGTCCCGAAGTCTTCGGCGGAAATACTTCAACTGAAATAACTGCAAAGATAATAATTTTAAATGAATACTCAATATTATATCTGTAAAGGAACCATATCCGTGCAAAGGGCCTACTCCTCCGTCGTTGTACGTTCTTTATTTATCCCTGTCCCGGAGGAGACAGAATGTTGGTAGAAAACGTCCTCTCACACCATCTCCTCCGTCCCGTACGGGACGGAATGTGGAATAAAACCGACAAATCACATTCCGTCCACACGGGGCGGGATTGTAGAGACGCGATTAATCGCGTCTCTACGGGTTCTACCAACATTTTGTCCCGAACGGGACAAACCGCGTTCTTCATTTTGCTTATAACCATTATATATTATTTATTTCACATTACTTACTGTATGTGCGAGGCGCCGTCATTGCTCTGCGTTTACCGTCATTGCGGACATTCCTCTGTCATTGTGAACACATTACACCGTCATTGCGAACGCAGTGAAGCAATCCAGGCACAGGCGGTGTGGCACAGGCGGTGCAGTCCGGGCGGCGGTCGGGTCATCGCCTGCGCCTGGATTGCTTCGTTCCTCGCAATGACGATGTCCCGCTTTACGAACACTAATCACTAACCATTAATCATTAATCACTACTCGCCAAAATATATTTTTCCGGTGAACCGGCTACTTTAAAAAAAAATGTTACTTTTGTCGCGCAGATTACAGAAACGGGATAATAATAAACAAACAGGCTATACGATGGACGTTGACCATGAATCCGAATATCTCAAGCGACTTGGCAAAGGCGAACATGACGCATTTGACGCTCTTTTTCTGTCATACCACTCACTGATGAAACGGTTTCTGACCGGTTTCATTAAAGACGGGGACGATGTGCGGGACATCCTGCAGGATATTTTCTGCAGCGTATGGGAACACAGGGATTCCATTGCCCGGGTCGGTTCCTTTAAATCGTACCTGTTCCGCATGGCGCGCAACGCCGTCTACAATCATTTCAAACTCAATGCCATCAGGGAGGAACATTTACAGCAGTATCAGCGGGAGGCTATCCTCGTCGACGACCTGCAGGAAGAACGCCTGTATGCCGAAGAACTCGGCTTGCTGCTCGACCTTGCCATTGACCGGATGCCGCCGCAAAGAAAGCTGATTTTCATGATGAGTCGCAAGGAGGATTTGCCGAACGGGGAAATTGCCAAACGACTGAACATCTCCAAACGAACCGTCGAAAATCATATCACCCAGGCTTTGGCCGACCTGAGAAAGCTGCTCAAGGTCATCATTCCGTTTTTTATCTGACCGCCCCCCGCCCGCGCTGAAAAAAAAATCACATTCGGACTGTGTGTGTTTCCCCGCTCATTTGTCTTCCGATATGTAACGCATCTTTTATGAAACAAAAACTGATACATACGCTGATTGCACGTTTCTTCGAAAACGACTGTCCCGAACCTGTCCGCAAACAGTTTCACCGCTGGTTTGCCGCGGAGGACGACCGGGAGGCGAAAGACGCTGCGCTGCTTGACGTCTGGAACATGCTGCCCGAAACGGTCGACCTCTCGTCGCTGACCGAACTGCGCGCGGTCAATGAGCGGATTCAGGCACGCACGCCGCGCCGCCGTCTCCGGCGGACAGTCGCCGTCGCCGCCATCTTCCTGCCGCTGTTCATCCTTGCCGCCGGCTGGATGTACGTGCGCATCCCGTCCGGAGCGGAGACGGTTAAGTGGGTGGAACATTTCGTTCCGGACGGCGAACGCCAGCTGCTGACCCTCTCCGACGGGTCGACCGTCTGGCTCAATGCCGGGTCCATACTGCTCTGTCCCGAAGTGTGGGACAGGCGCTCGCGCACCCTTTTCCTGAGCGGCGAGGCGCATTTCAATGTGACCGCGGATGCGAAGCGGCCTTTCATCGTAAAAACCGCCCATATCGAAGTCGAAGCGCTGGGTACCGTCTTCAGCGTGCAGGCCTATCCCGATGCGGAACGCGCTACCGCAACGCTGGAATCCGGCTCGGTACGCGTCAGCGATGCTGCCGGACGGACATCCGTCATCCTCGCGCCGGACGAACAGGCCATCTTCGCCTCCGCCGACGCCTCCATGACAAAACATGCGGTCGATGCGGCAAGGATGAACAGCTGGACGCGGGGCATCCTGATTTTTCAGGCGGAAAGCCTGAAAAACATATTCCTTGCGCTGGAACATAAATATAATGTGAGAATCAGTTACAGCGACAGCATGTTTTCCGAAATGACCTTTACCGTCCGTTTCCATGCCGGCGAGTCGCTGGAGGAATCGCTGGAGGTATTGCGGCAAATCGGGGCCGGCTTTCGCTATAAAATAACAGACCGAGATGTATACATAAAATAAAATGCCATGAAAAAAAATCCGGGAAGCCAGACCGCAAAATCACTTCTCCCCGGACGAAATCGAAAATCCAACCCCGTTCGGCCGGCCTCGAGGAAGCCCGCGCGAACTTTTTCAGTGAATATTTCAATTTTAATACCAAAATAAAATGCAAAGATATGAGATTACATTTTAAAAATCAAAAATACATTACAAACAGTATTGCAAAACTTTTTTTCATCATGCTATTCCCTTTCTGTTCCACATTTGCCGGGGCGCAGAATCAGACGGTATCCCTTCCGGCGCAAATAACATTGAAGGAAGCCTTTCTTGAAATCGAACGGCAAAGCAACCTCTCGGTCGACTACAACGACCGGACGGTCAACACCGAAGCAAGATTGCGGAAAGCATACAGGAACGCGAAGCTGTCCGATGCGCTGACAGCCATTCTGGACGAGATTGACTGCACTTATACCATTCAGGGCAGCCACATTCTGGTCAATCCCAACCGCCCTCCGCAGGAATTGCGGCAGATTACCGGCACGATAAAAGACGCGGCGGGAGATGCGGTCATCGGAGCTAACATTGTCGAGAAGGGCACGACCAACGGGACCGTGACGGACGCGGACGGGATGTTCAGCCTGAATGTGACGGAAAACGCCATCCTGCAGGTGTCGTATATCGGATACATCACGCAGGATATCCACGTCGGACGGCAGTCAAGTCTCAGCGTCACGCTCGAGGAGAACAATCTGGCGCTGGATGAAATCATCGTCGTCGGATACGGTACCGTGAAGAAATCCAACCTCACCGGCGCCGTGTCGTCGGTAAAGATGACGGATATCCCCATGGCAGCCACGACTTCCATCTCCAATCTCCTGACGGGACGCGTGCCGGGACTGACCATCACGCAAAATTCGGCCGAACCCACAGGCGGTTACTCGGTGCTCATTCGCGGCGCGACGTCCACCGGAGCCGGCAACAATCCCCTGTACGTCATCGACGGCTTCCCCGGAGGCAACATCAACACGATAAGCCCCAACGATATTGAATCCATCGAAGTCCTCAAGGATGCCAGCGCCACGGCCATCTACGGCGCGCGGGCAGCCAACGGCGTCATCCTTGTCAATACCAAAAAGGGGCAGGCCGGCACGCTGAACGTCAGCGTGCAGCTCAGCACCTCCCTGCAGACCATATCCAACCCCTACGACCTCATCCAGGCCAAAGACTACATGCGGCTCACCAACGAGTTTTACGAGGAGGAATGGATGTTTAACAACAAAATCGCGCCTTACGGGAATGTTGACCCCGCGACCGTGGCGACAGGGCCGGTCGTCGCTTTCAGCGAACAGGAGATTGCCTCCGCACGCGACATCACGAACTGGTTCGACGAGATTTCGCGTACCGGCATGATTGACAACGAAAGCATCGCCATCACCGGCGGAAGCGAAAAGGCCACCTACACGTTCTCTCTCGGACACTTCAAGCACAAGGGCGTCATCGTGAAAAGCGGATACGAGAAGTTCATGGTCCGTCTCGCCGCCGATTTTCATCTTTCCAAATGGCTTACCACCGGCGTCACGGTCTCCGGCAATCAGCAGGACGCCGACCTTCTGGAGGCTGCCACGCGCTGGGACGACCCCACCGGACTGGTCCGTCAGGCAATCGTCTATCCGCGTTACCTTCCGATAAGGGACGGCGACGGCAACTACGTCATCAACCCCAATCACCCGACAATCCCCAACCCCGTATCGAATAAGGATGTCACCAACACGCAACGCGATAACCGTTTCCTGATTACCAATTTCTGGAACGCTCAGCTCGCGGACGGACTGAACTTCCGCGCCAGCTGGGGGACAAACCAGAATTTCATCCGGAACAATCAGTATTTCCCCAAAACCACCCTGCGGGGAAACACGCTCAATTCGTATGCCTACATCAAGGATGCGCGCGGGAACGATTATCTGCTCGACGCCACGCTGACTTACGACAGGACGCTGTTCGCCGGCCATCATCTGAAGGCAATGGCCGGATATGCTTACCAGACATTCATCAGCGAAAGTGTCACCGCTTCCAATTCCGACTTCGTGAGCGATGTCTACAACGTATACAACCTGGGCGGCGGCGGAGATTTGACCAAGTCGGTCGCGAGCGAAAAGACCATCATCAAGTACCTCTCCTACTTCGGACGGCTGAACTACGATATTGCCGACCGGTACCTGTTCATGTTCACCCTGCGCGCCGACGGAAGCGACCGCTTCGGACGTGAAAACCGCTTCGGGTACTTCCCCTCCGGGTCGGCGGCCTGGCGCATCACGGAAGAGGAGTTTATGAAGTCGCACGGGACGGTTTCGAACCTGAAACTGCGTGCCAGCGTCGGACAGACCGGCAACTCCGAAATCGGCGGCAATGCCTACGGCTACTACGCGTCGGGTACAAATTACATCCTGGGCGGAACACTCCGCACCGGCGTCTCCGAAAACCAGCTGGAAAGCAGCAAACTGAAATGGGAAACCACGACCGAATTTAATTTCGGGCTTGATTTCGGCCTGTTCAAAAACCGCCTGACCGGTTCGTTCGACTTTTTCCGGAAGACGGTTTCCGACCTGCTGGACAACCGCAATGTGGGTTCGTACTATCCGGTCAGCACCGTGGCCGACAATCTCGGCATGACGCTGGGGCAGGGCTGGGAATTTCAGCTGTCGAGCGTCAACGTCCGCAACAGCCGGTTCACCTGGACGACCGATTTCAACATCTCGCATTTCAAAGACCGCTGGAAAGAACGCAATCCGTTTACGATTCTGAACGTGTACAACACGACAGCCGACCCGCTGCACGTCACGTGGGGATACGTCACGGACGGACTGATTCAGCCGGGCGACGACGTGTCGCACATGCCCGGCGCCATTGTGGGGACAATGAAAATCAAAGACCTGAACGGATGGCTCAAGGATGCCGGCGGCAACTACATCCTCGACGCCGACGGCCGCCAGCAGCTTTCGGGCGCGCCGGACGGCGCGGTGGACGACGCCGACAAAGTCATCATCGCCAACAGTCAGCCCAGCCTGACTTTCGGGCTGTACAACACGTTCCGCTACCGGGGCTTCGACCTGAGTTTCTTCTTATACGGCGAAACAGGCCGGCAGAAGTACAACGACAATATCCTGCTTGACCCCGACAAATTCCGGTTCAGGGACAATGTCACAACCCATGCTTTCGACAAGTGGAAACATGACCGTCAGGACGGCATCTATCCGTCCGGGCTGGACCTCCGCTATGCGGGCAGCAACGACTTCTGGGTGGAAAATGCCGACTTCCTGCGCCTCAAAATGCTCACAATGGGCTATACGCTGCCGCAGACGGTCTTTGGGAACATATTCAAAAATGCGCGGATATACGTAGACCTGCAAAATCTGTTCGTCCTCACCAAATATAAGGGTACCGACCCCGAAACGGACAGGATTGCAGCCTATCCCAACCAGCGGACTTATTCATTAGGACTTAATTTAAACTTTTAAAATCTGCTTGACATGAAAAAATATTTTTATAAAACCGGTCTCGCCCTGTGTACGCTTGTATTCTTATGCGGCTGTTTCGATCTTGAACACGAAGAATTTGGAAAAATATCCTCCGGCAACTTCCCTGTTACGCAAGCCGACCTCCAGACAGCTGCCATCGGTGTGTACAATATGCTTGGCGACAGTTATATCCGGCATAACCTGGATTATGCCGGCATCACGCTCAACACGCTCTGCACCGACGAGATGAACACCGGATGGGGTAGCAGCTGGCAAATTATCAACCGTCTGTCATGGGCGGCAAACAACAATCCCGCCACAGAATGTTATACGAGATATAACCGCGCCATCACCAAGGCCACACGCATCATCGACGCCTTTTCCAGGTCCGATGTGGACGAAAATGCAAAGGCCCGGTACATCGCCGAACTGCGCGTGCTCCGCGCTTTGTACGCCTATGCGCTTTATTCGCTTTTCGGCCCGCTGCCTGTCGTTACCGACCCAAACGTGGCCAACGATGTTTATACGGAATACAGACCCGCAAAACCGGGCAGCGGGGAATACGTCAACTTCCTGATTGCCGAATTGCGTGAATCCTGGCCTGTGCTGGACAATAAGTCGTCGAGTGAAAACTGGGGACGCACCGACAAGGGTACCGCCCTGGCGCTGCTGACGAAAGTCTATCTTGATGCCAAAATGTGGGACGAAGCCAGCCAGACGGCCGATGAAATCATCCGCCTGGGTATCTATGACCTCCTGCCATCCTATCAGGACGTTTTCGACATCAAAAACGAAGGCCCCGACAACAGGGAAGTCATCTTCGTCATCCCCAAAATCATCTCGAACACGAACTACGCATGGACCTATTTCGCCTGCGTGATGCCCTCCATACCGCGCTACAAAACGAAAGGGCCGGCAATGAACGTCTGGGGCGGACTGAAAATGCCATGGGAATACTACGATAAGTACGAGCCGCAGGACGAACGCCTGAACACAATCATCCGCTACTATACGGATACGGACGATAACGAAGTGGATTTCCGTCAAGTCGTGGATTCCAAGGCGACCGGCGCCATCCCGATGAAATTTTCCGAAGACCCCGACCAGCGCGGCGAGAACCAGAGCAATGACTTCATTTTCTTCCGCTATGCCGACATCCTGCTCGCCAAAGCCGAAGCGCTGAACGAACTGCAGGGCCCGACAGGCGAAAGTATTGAACTGATTAACAAAATCCGCCGCCGCGTGAAAGCCTCCGAGATTAATCTCGCCGACTACGACAGGGACAGCCTGCGCGACTTCATTCTTGACGAACGCGGCCGCGAGCTATACAATGAGGGCTGGCGACGGAACGACCTCATCCGTCACGGGAAATTTATCCTGAAAGCCATTGAGCGCGGAATCGACGCCCAGCCTTATCACATCCTCTACCCCATCCCCCAGGCGGCTATCAACGAAAATCCCAACCTGAGGCAAAACGACGGATACGAACAGTAAACCAGGGACGCAGTGAATGTGGCGGAAGACGGTTTTCCCGTTCTTCCGCCACCCTGCCCCGACATTCAAAAATTCAATAATATGACACGCATGAAAACAGTATTTGCCACAGTCGGCGCATTGGCGATTATCCCGGTCATGGCTTTCGCGGCGAATGACCGCCTGCTCTTCGAAACAGGCCGTACGACCTCCATTTACGTGGACAGGGGCGAAAAGCAGCCCGTTCACACCGCCGTCTCCCTTTTGCAGAAAGACGTGCGGAATGTGTTCGACGCCACCCTGCAGGTGTCGGAAGACCCGGAGGCCGTACAGATTCTGGCCGGTACGGTTGGAGTATGCGGGGAAATAGCCCGGCTGGCCGAAAGCGGAAAGATTGACCTCTCGGCAATAGCCGGTAAATGGGAGGCGTTTCAGCTCGTTACCGTCACGGACGGCGGGAAGACGATGCTCGTTATCGCCGGAAGCGACAGCCGCGGCACGGTCTACGGCATACTCGAACTGTCGCGGATGACGGGCGTCTCGCCCTGGCATTATTTTGCCGATTCAAAACCGGACGCGGCGACATCGTTCGGTTTTCCCGAAACGCCGCTGCACGACATGCCTGCCGTACGCTACCGAGGCATATTCCTGAACGACGAAGACTGGGGACTGATGCCCTGGGCTACACAAACGCTCGCTCCCCATTCCGCAAAAGGCGCCATCGGCCCCGAAGCATACGGGAAAATATTCGAACTGCTGCTGCGCCTGCGCGCCAACACGATCTGGCCGGCCATGCACGAATGTACGGTTCCTTTTTATTTTGTGGAGGGAAACAGGGAGATTGCCGACCGTTACGGCATTATCGTCGGGACGTCGCACTGCGAGCCGCTGATGCGCAACTCCGTCCGCGAATGGGACGCCGACGGACAGGGGGATTACAACTACACAACCAACAGGGATGCCATAATCGACTACTGGACGAAACGGCTGAAGGAGCTGAGCGGGTCGGACAACATCCACACCATCGGCATGCGCGGCAAGCACGACGGGATGATGCAGGGCGTGCGCACGCTGGACGAGCATAAGTTTTACCTCTCGCAAATCATCCGCGACCAGCAGGAGCTAATCCGGCAGTTCGTGCATCCCGACCCGGCGTCGGCGCCTCAGATTTTTATCCCCTACAAGGAAGTGCTGGACGTGTATGATGCCGGACTGGAAGTGCCGGAGCACGTGACGCTCGTCTGGTGCGATGACAATTACGGCTACATCCGCCGCCTTTCCGACGCACGCGAACAGGCGCGCGCCGGCCGTTCGGGCGTCTATTACCACGTATCCTACTGGGGGCGACCGCACGATTATCTGTGGCTGGCTTCCACCTCGCCCGCATTGATTCATTCGGAAATGATGCGGGCATACGAACATGGGGCCGACAGATTATGGATACTGAACGCAGGCGACATCAAACCGGCGGAATATCTGACGGAATTTTTCCTGGATATGGCATGGGGCGTCCGTCCCGGGAAGGAAAATGAAGGGAAACTGTCCGTCTTCGGCCACCTGACCTGCTGGGCGGAAAGGGAATTTGGGAAACCGCATGCCGCTGCCGTTACGGAAATAATGAAAACTTACTACCGCCTGGCAAATATCCGCAAGCCGGAATTTATGGGCTGGAGCAGGGTCGAGGAATCCGGTTTCCCGCGGGGATTGACGCCCGTCACGGATTCCGAATATAACCCGGAGTTCTGCGGCGAGCTGCAGCGCAGAATACAGGCATACCTGCTGCTGGAAGAACAGGTAGCCCGGCTGAAACCGTCCATTCCGGCACACCGGGCGAGTACGTTCTGTCAATTCGTCGAATATCCCGTGCGCGGCGCATCGCTGATGAACCGGAAATGGCTGTATGCCCAACTATCGCATTATTACACGCATCGCGATACGGCGCTGGCTAAGGAATACGCGGAAAAAAGCCGTCTTGCCTGTCGCGAAACGGAACGCATCACGGCAGAATACAATGCGCTGGAAAACGGCAAGTGGAACAGGATAATGGATTCCCGTCCACGCAAACTGCCCGTGTTCGACGAGCCTGCATTTCCGCGGCCTGACTCCATGACACGCACCGGTCATCAGCCGGCTAAAGAAATAAAAAGTATCGTCCGGCAGGGATACGTGCTGGCGCGGAACGCCGCTCAGGCAACCGGCCTCCCAAACGCGGGCACGGTGACGGAAGGACTGGGACACAGTTTTTCCGCCGTGCAAATGAAACAGGGAAGCGCCCTTACGTTTTCGTTCGACATACCCGAACCGGGCGAAGCATGGATAAAGATTGCCACAGTTCCCAATCACGACGTGGATATGAAAGGCATGAAAATAGCCCTGTCGGTCGACGGCCGGGAAATATCGGTTCTGGACTACAGCGTCTCCGGCCGCAGCGAAACGTGGAAGCAGAACGTACTGCGCGGCCAGTCCCTGTCTACCGTCCGCCATACTTTCCCCCAGGCCGGAAACGTGACCGTCACCATCAAAGCCCTGACACCTTACATTATCGCAGACCAAATCATGATTGGCACGGGAGCGGAGGATTTTTATGAATTTCCGGTGAACGAAAATTCAATCTATTCGCCCGCCGAATGAAAAATTACACAATTGTGTAATGGAGGTACTGGAAAGCCGGTTTATATTTGCTGCCGGAATCAATAATTGCAGCAATAATGGAAGAAAGATATGTCAGAAATCGTATTTACGTAAGCGAGGAAGAACAGGCAACTGTAAGGAATACGAAAGTTATTTTCGGCGGGGCGGGAATCGGGAGTAATATTGCCGAATGTGCTCTGCGGTTTGGTTTTGAACAGATCACGCTGGTGGATGGCGACGTGGTGGAGGAGAGTAATCTGAACCGGCAGAACTATACCGAAGCGGATTTGGGGAAATATAAGGCGGAGGCGCTGGCGGGGCGGCTGCTGGCGATCAATCCGCAGGCAAAGATCTCCTTTCACAACTGTTTTATCGACGGGACGAACGTGGAAGCGTTGATCGGCGGACACGATATTGCCGTGAATGCGCTGGATTTCAAATCCGATATTCCGTTTGTTTTTGACGGTGTGTGTAAAAAGTTTGCCATTCCGGTCCTGCATCCGTACAATTTCGGATGGGGCGGATTCCTGACCGTTGCAAAGCCTGACGGGATGCCGCTTTCCGAGTTGTCGAACGATCCGCGGGACTTTGATTTGCGGATGGCGGAGTATGTGGCGGGATACAGCTCTTTTTGGAACATTCCCCTGGAGTGGCTGGAAAAGAACATCCGCGAATATAAGAGGGAAAAAGGAGAGGCTTCGCCCCCGCAGCTTTCCGTCGCTTCCTGGATTGCCGCCGGCTATTGTGTAAACGTAATGTATAACCTGGCGACGGGTAAGGACGTGATGACCTTCCCCAAATTTTACCTGTCATCCATTTACAGGGATCATACCTGACGCGTTACAGCAGTTTATGGTTTGAGGCGAAGGAGAGGGCTTCTACGATATTTTTCACTTCCAGCTTTTCGAACAGCCGTCTTTTTTGAAATTTTATTGTGTCCACGGCCAGAAACAGCCGTCCGGCTATTTCGTCCATTGTATAACCCTGGGCGGAGAGCAGGAGGATGTCCCGTTCCCTTTCGTTCAGGACGATTCCCGGGTTTTCCGTCCACCGGCGGCTTTCCCGGGAATATGTCCAGAAAGCCGTCTGACCGGCCTTTCGCATTTCAATATGTCCGGGCGTATCGTGTGAGGAGAGTGAAACGACGCATGCGGCAAGCCATATTTTCCCTTCACCCGTCATCAGTACCGGCGTCAGTTTATGATTGATCAGTGTTTTCTTTTTCCCGTTCAACAGGTGGAAGTTATACGAGATCGTATAGTGAATGCGTTCGTCAACCGGTATTTTATTGAAAAAATCAAACCCCGCCCTGTTTATTTCGGTGAGCATTGCCTGTTCTTCCTCCGGAACATTTTTTATGTAAAACATATATCCCATTTCCCGGACTTCTCCGGCCGCGTGTCCGCATAAAAACAGCGGGTTGGCGGATACATACAGAAAATCCTTTCTGAAATAATCTATTACATAAAGACTCTGGCATGTTGTCCGCGATATGGCTTCAAACGCGCTTATCAAAACCGCCGTTTTTTGATATTCATCATCCGGAATATCGGCTACGGCATTTATTGACAGGAAAAAATCTTTTACTTTCGTCATGGCCTCACTATACTTGTTTTTTATGCGGCAAAGATAAACAGGATTCATTGATTATGGAAATTCTTTTACGGAATTTATCCCGTTTGTTTACACAAAAGTGTAAATATCGACTGTTTTGTTATTTATTACACTTTTGTGTAGAAAGACGGTTGCGGGAGAGGTTTACTTTTGTGGCGGAATAAATTAATCGAGTAAGCAGCGAACCGTGCCGGCTAACCGTCGGCAATGTCAAAACTGTACATGAGCGGTCGCATGTCCCGGACAGTGTAAATTTTTTTTACAGCAGTGTATAGTTTTTTTACACTCGACGGAAAAACATGAACAATCACTACGGTTATAATCAAATTATTAAGCAGTATGGCACGGTCTTTGCATATATATGGCATGAAACAAATTATGAATCATATAAAAAACTGTATTATGAAAAAGTTTTATTT
>JAIRYY010000071.1 GCA_031267485.1 Tannerella sp. | reverse complement strand
TCCGTTCTTCCCCGCTACCGCGATTCCTGACTTTTATCCCGACAATCTTTTCGCCGTCTCCGATCAGTGCGGTTGTCTGCGAGTTCGTATAAACATCGACATTCGGGAGGCTCTCCAGTTTTTCCCGCAGCACCCTGTCGGCTTTGAGGTCTTCCAGAAATTCGAACACCGTCACTTTCGAGCAGATGCCCGCCAGGTCGATTGCCGCTTCAATCCCGGAATTGCCTCCTCCGATGACTGCGACAGGCCGGCCTTTGTAAAAAGGCCCGTCGCAATGCGGACAAAAGGCGACGCCTTTCCCGATGTATTCGGATTCTCCCTCAATGCCAAGCCTTCTCCAACTCGCTCCTGTTGCGATAATCAGCGCCGGAGCCGCAAAAACCTCGCCTCCCCTGACGCGAACGATTTTATTTTTCCCGTCCTGCTCCACTTTCTCCACCGTCCGGTTCTCAAAAATATCAACCGGATAGGCATGCAAGTGCGTTTTCAGGTCGTCGGCAAGTTTTTCGCCGGTCGTCCGGGGGACGGAAATAAGATTTTCTATCCCGACGGTTTCTTTCACCTGTCCGCCGATACGTTCGGCCAGCGTCGCCACTTTCAGGCCTTTGCGGGCCGAATAGATTGCCGCCGAAGCGCCGGCAGGGCCTCCGCCAATGACCAGTACGTCGTATTCCCTTTTACTGCCGTCCGGATTTGTCGTTTCATCGCGGCCATATTTTGCTTCCAGCCTGTCCAGCAATTCGCCGAAACCGGCCTTTCCCGAATGAACCAGTTCGCCGTCGGCAAATACGGCCGGAACGCCCTGTATCTTAAGGCGCTCGACTTCTTCCCGGTTGATCGCCCCGTCCACCATTTCGTGCCTGATATTCGGATTTATCAGCGACATCAGATTGAGCGCCTGCGCCACATCCGGGCAATTCGTGCACGTGAGCGAAATATAGGTCGTGATATGGATATTGCCATTCAGCGCTTTTACCCTGTTTTGAATAAATCCGTCCGGGAAATTTTTGCCTTTTCCGTCGCAGTTCAGCACGGCCAGTAAAAGGGTCGAAAACTCGTGTCCGTTCGGTACCATCCTGAATTTTATTCCGGTTCTTACCCCATCTTTCAGCAAATAAAACTCCAGGCCGTCTCCCCGATTCGTGCGAACCTGCAGTTTTTCCGAACAGGCGGCCGTCTCCTCGAGTAATTCCAGCAGTTCCCCGCGACTTTCGTGGCCGTCGGCCGTATACACGTCAAATATATAAGATGAGGACAGGTTTTCAAAAATAGATTTAACCTGCTCTTTCAGTGAATTGTCCAGCATAATATTAATTTTTAAAGATGATTTATAAAAAGGGGCGGTTCCGGATAATCAGACCGCCCCTTACGCAATATTATTTATCGAATTAAATTTTTCCAACCAGATCTATGCCCGGCTTCAGTGTCTGATCGCCCCTTTTCCATTTGGCGGGACAAACTTCGTTGGGATGTTCCGCCACGAATATGGCCGCCTCCACTTTACGCAGCAATTCGGAAGCATTACGGCCGATGCCGTTATCATGTATTTCGCAGATTTTAATCTGTCCTTCCGGATTGAATACAAACGTTCCCCTGTAGGCAATGCCGTCTTCCTCGATATGTACGCCCAAAGCCCGCGTGAGCGTGCCCGTCGGGTCTGCAAGCATCGGATAGCGGATTTTTTGAATGCTTGCCGAAGCATCGTGCCATGCCTTGTGCACAAAATGGGTGTCCGCGCTTACGGAATAAATTTCAACGCCCAGTTCCTTGAACTTTGCATAGTTTTCCGCCATATCTTCCAGCTCTGTGGGACATACGAATGTGAAATCCGCCGGATAAAAGAAGAATACGCCCCATTTTCCTTTGACATCTTTGTCAGTTACAGTTTTGAACTCGCCATTTTGAAAGGCATTTACCTTAAACTCAGGAATAAAAGAATTAATAATTGGTGTCATAGTTTTAAATATTAATATGTTCTTAAAAATATCACTTATTAAAATCGGTACAAAATTACAATCATTACAATTATCGACAAAACTTTTTCCGTTAAAAGATGTTTCATATACATTTTTTAAGCCGGCTTGCCGACAATACATATATTATATATATGCAAAACAATAAAAATATTAAAAAAAGGCGGCTATGTCGATTTCTAATTATATCTTTGCACGACAAAAAAACGAATACAAAACTTTATAAGGAGAACAAGCTATGAACAATTTATTATTTTTACAGAATCTGGGTGCAACGGAAATCATAATTATTGCATTTGTAGTCCTTTTGCTGTTTGGAGGGAAAAAGATTCCCGAACTGATGAAAGGGATAGGTAAAGGTATCAAGAACTTCAAGGAAGGCGTCAAAGGGATAGAAGACGATATAAAGGCGGATGATTCTTCAACGCCGACAACCACGAAATAATACCGGGAAATAAGACACGATTATGCCGGAACAGCAGGATGAGATGTCTTTTTGGGATCACCTGGAAGCCTTGCGGTGGACATTATTCAGGTGCGCGATTGCGCTTGTAGTTTTTACTATAGGTGCATTTATGTCCATGTTTGAACTGTTTGATTCCGTCATCCTGGCGCCGACCCGCGCCGATTTCATTTTATACCGCGGGCTTTGTAAGATAACAACGATCATACCGTTCATGCCGGATTTCTGCGATGACACTTATCTGGTAAAGATCTTCAACGTGAAGCTGGCCTCCCCGTTTTTCTTTCACCTGTCAACATCCTTTTGGTTGGCGCTGCTGGTTACTTTTCCATATCTTGTTTACGAAATATGGAGATTTATAAGGCCGGCGTTATACGACTATGAAAAGAAGAACGTAAGATGGGCGTTCCTTTTCGGCACGATCATGTTTTTCGTGGGTTGCGCGGTCGGTTATTTCATGGTCTTTCCCATGACACTGCGCTTTCTTGCGACCTACCGGCTGAGCGAGGCCATCGAGGAACAGGTCTCGCTCGAATCGTACATGGATGCGTTCATTATGATGATATTCATCATGGGGATTGTTTTCGAGATGCCGCTGATATCGTGGCTGCTGTCAAAACTGGGTCTTCTCAACCGCTCTTTCTTCATTAAATACCGCCGTCATGCCATTGCCGGATTGCTGGTAATTGCCGCGTTTATCACGCCCAGCAGCGATCCGTTTACGCTCGCCACCGTATTTTTCCCGTTATACGGATTATACGAATTAAGCGCGTTTTTCGTAAAAAAAGCTCCTGAACCGGAAGAGGAGGAAGATGTAGGAACGGAAGTGGCTAATTTATGAATAAGAAAAAGAAAGTAAAAAGTTTGCGGAATATATTCCGAAACAGGATAACGCCCAAACTTCGGGTGAGAATAAACATTGCCGTATGGAGCTGTTTCGGATTGTCATTGCTGGGGGCGGTGCTCATTTTTGTAGCGATAGCCAAAGGGAGCATCGGTTACATGCCTCCCATAGAACTGCTGGAGAACCCGATTGACCGTTACGCTTCGCAGCTTATTTCCGAGGACGGGAAAATGCTGGGCAGTTATTCTTACAGCAAAGATAATCGTATATCTGTGAAATACAGTGATTTGTCGCCACAATTAGTGCATGCGCTTATCGCAACGGAGGATAACCGGTTTATAACACACAGCGGAATTGATATTAAGGGGCTTGTGCGTGCCATCGTGAAACGCGGATTGCTGATGCGGAAAAGCGGCGGCGGAGGCAGTACGATTACGCAACAGCTTGCCAAGCAACTGTTTTCCCCAAGCGCAGGCAGCGTGACCGAACGTATCCTGCAAAAGCCGATAGAATGGGTCATTGCCGTTCGCCTGGAAAAATATTATACAAAAGAGGAAATTATAAACATGTATCTCGACAAATTTGATTTCCTTAACAATGCCGTCGGCATACGCTCCGCCTCAAACGCTTATTTCAGTACGACGCCCAAAGAACTTAAAGCGGAAGACGCCGCCACACTGATCGGGATGTGTAAAAATCCCTCTTTCTATAATCCGGTGCGGTTTAACGAACGTGCGAAAAACCGCCGCAATACCGTATTGAGGCAAATGGAAAAATACGGATATCTGGACAGGGCAGACTGCGACTCGCTGTGCCGGCTGCCGCTGGTACTCGATTTTAAACGCGTTGACCATAAAGACGGGGACGCACCGTATTTCCGGGAATATCTCCGCCTGATGCTTGTCGCGCAAAAACCCGAGCGCGGCAATTATCCGTCGTGGTTACAGGCTAAATTTGTCGAGGATTCCATTTCGTGGGAGACAAATCCTTTATATGGCTGGTGCAACAAAAACACGAAAACAAACGGCAAATCTTACAATCTATATACCGACGGACTGAAGATTTACACGACCTTAAATTCGCAGATGCAGCGGTATGCGGAGGACGCGGTCGGCGAACATATCGGAAATATACTTCAACCCCGGTTTTTCAAAGAGAAAAAAGGCCGCAAGTATGCTCCTTTCACTTTCCCCTCTTCCATTTCCGACAAGGAAAAGGAAAGGCAGATTAACGAGATATTGAATCGCGCCGTGAATCAGTCGCATCGCGGCAGGACGATGAGGGAAGCCGGGGCTGACGAGGACGAGATCGCCCGCGTATTCAAGACAAAGACAGAGATGACCGTTTTCACGTGGGAAGGAATGAGGGATACGATCATGAGTCCTCTCGATTCGATACGCTATTACAAAACGTTCCTGCGTACGGGATTCATGGCGATGGATTCGCGCACGGGGCATGTCAAGGCTTATGTCGGAGGGACTAATTTTACGAATTTCCAGTATGACATGGTCACGACGGGACGCCGCCAGATAGGCTCGACCATGAAACCCGTTGTCTATTCGCTGGCCATGGTCGAGGGGTTTACGCCATGCGACAAAATGCTCCATGTACAGCAACATCTTATGGACGAACAGGGAAATCCCTGGTCGCCAAAAAATTCGACGAGCAAGCGAATCGGCGAGGAAGTCACGCTTCAGTGGGGATTGCAAAATTCGTCCAACTGGGTGACGGCATATATCATGGGGCAGCTGCGTTCCCCGGATGCGCTGGAACGTTTGCTCCGTTCGTACGGGTTTAAGGGAGACATCGACCCCGTTATCGCCATGTGCCTCGGCACGCCGGACATCTCGGTGTCGGAAATGGTAAGCGCATATACCGTATTCACGAACAAGGGCCTCCGCATAGAGCCTTTGTATGTGACTCATATCGAGGACGCTTACGGAAACAGGATTGCGACTTTCACCCCGCAACTGAACGAAGTACTGTCGGAAGACGCCACCTATAAAATGCTCAATATGCTCCAGAGCGTTGTCGACGGAGGTACGGCCGGACGCCTCCGCTGGACGTACGGGTTTAAAGTTCCCATGGGAGGAAAAACGGGAACGACGCAGAATCAGTCCGACGGCTGGTTTATGGGATTCACGCCGAGCATTGTGGCCGGTTGCTGGGTGGGAGGAGAAGACCGCTCCATACACTTTGACACGATGGAAGGGCAGGGAGCCAACGTTGCGCTGCCCGTGTATGCACTTTTCATGAAAAAGGTTTTTGCCGACAAATCGCTGGGGTATTCTGAAAATGAAACGTTTGATATTCCCGAAGAATATGAGGACCCGTGCGCTTCGAAAACGAAAAAGGAAGAATCCCGGAGAATCCGGCAGGACAGGATTGACGACTTTTTCAACTGATAAACAGCGCTTTTATAAAGCAAAAGATAAACCATCCGCATACCGACAGTTTAAAGATGGCGCCCAGAATAAAACCGATAAATGCCCCGAGGCCTGCTTTCAGCGCTTCGGGCGTTTTTTTTCGGGCAAACAGAATTTCTCCCAAAACGGCGCCCGCGAAAGGCCCCAGAATGATACCCCATGGCGGAAACACAAAAATCCCGACAACCGTTCCGATGATGCATCCGGCATTGCCCCATTTGCTTCCGCCCCATTTTTTTACTCCCACGGCCGGAAGCAGATAGTCCGCCAGAACCGTAAGCACGACCAGCAACAGCCACAGCATAAGCTGGGCCGTTGTAAACTGCACCCGCTCCGTGAAATGCAACAGCAGCAGGCCGGCATACGATAAAGGCGGACCGGGAAGCGCAGGCAAAATACTACCCGCTATCCCGGCAATCAGACAAACCGTACCCAGCACAATAAGTAAAATATCCAGTACCATAACTTCAAATTTCCATTTATCCGGCGGCAAATATAGATAATTTTATTCGCCGGATGCAACGTTTTCTCCGGAATATGTATCATATAATATATGTAGATTTATTTGGCTAAACAAACTTATACTGTCAATGAAAAAAAATAATCGCAAATTTATCAGCGGGACAAACTGGGCGCTCGCCGGTCTGATGTCCCTGCTCGGATTTTCCGCATGTGACATATTTAAAACAGGAGCCGATGAGTATGGCACTCCATACGCCGAGTTTGTCGTGTCCGGCAACGTGACGGACGAAAACGGCACGGCATTGCAGGGCATGGGCGTTATTGTGTCCCATGCGGAGACTGCCGGTCAAAATGCTGTGGAGATACGGGACACGTCTTTTACGAAAGAAAACGGGGGATTCGAATATCATTATACCGGTTTTCCGGCCTCTATGGACATCCACATGAAGTTTGAAGACATTTCCGCGGAAAATGCACGCTTTGAACCCGATTCGGCAAAGGTCTCGTTTCTCAGGACAGAGCTGAAAGGGGGGAAAGGCTGGTATGAGGGCAAGGCGGAAAAGACAGTCAACATCGTACTGAAAAACAGGGCGGATGAATAATTCCATCAGCCTGCGGAAACGGCTTGCGCTCGAAATGTTCCGCAAGATACGCCGGAACAGGACAAAGCTGCACGAATTGCGGACGCTTTTCTGGGAATGTACGTTGAGATGCAATGCGTCGTGCCGTCATTGCGGCAGCGACTGCCGCGTGTCGTCGTCCGTCCCGGACATGCCGGCGGCAGATTTTTTTCGCGTGATTGACGGAATCACGCCGTTCGTCAACCCCAACAAGGTACTTGTCATTTTTACGGGAGGCGAGGCGCTGCTGCGTCCCGACCTGGAGCAGTGCGGACTGGCGCTGTACAGACGCGGCTATCCGTGGGGCGTCGTCTCGAACGGGCTGCTTTTTGCCGGACGGCTCAAAAGCCTGCTGTCGGCAGGGCTTCGAACGGCTACGGTCAGTCTCGACGGGTTCAGGGAGGAGCATAACTGGCTGCGCTGCCATCCCGACAGTTTCGACAATGCCGCCGGAGCGATAGAGGCCCTCACGCGGACAGCGGGAGTGGAATGGGATGTTGTGACGTGTGCGAATCAGAGGAATTTTGACGGTTTGCCCCGCCTGAAACAGTTCCTGACGGATATGGGCGTCGGACGGTGGCGCATATTTACCGTCTTTCCGGCCGGACGCGCCGCTTCGATACCGGAACTCCGGCTGGGCGACGGGCAGTTCCGCGCGCTGATGGATTTTATCGGCGCATGCCGCAAAGAGGGGAAGATAAAGGTTAGCTACGGATGCGAGGGCTTCCTGGGCGGTTATGAGATGGAGGTGCGCGACCGTTTCTACGAGTGTGCCGCCGGCGTGTCTGCCGCTTCCATACTGGCGGACGGTTCCATTTCCGGCTGTCCGAGCATCCGCGCAAACTATCGCCAGGGCAACATCTACAAAGATGATTTCATGGAGGTATGGAACAGCGGGTTTCAGGACTTCCGCAACCGCGAATGGACGCGCCGCGGCAAATGCGCCGACTGCGCGATGTTCCGCTACTGCGAGGGCAACGGCATGCACCTGCGCGACGGGAACGGCGACCTGCTCTTTTGTCATTATGAGCGGCTGTACGGCGGATGATTCCTACTCGACGCGCCAGGAGCCGTCCATTTTCGTTCCATTCATAAAATCTCTTACCGGCATCTGTTTTTTTCCCGACAGCCGGAACGACAGGAGGCGGAGGAAACCGTCCGCCGCCGCCACGTCCAGGAAATGCTTGCTGTCGGTACGGACAGACCCCGGAGCGAGGCGATGACTTTCATCCCGTTTTTCGGCCTGGAATATTTTCATTGACGTCCGCCGTCCGTCCGGGGCGATGAGTTCCGTCCATGCGGCCGGACAGGGAGATAGGCCGCGTATGAAATCGTGGATGCGGCCGGCCGTCTGCGTCCAGTCGATACGGCACGTTTCCGTGAAGATTTTAGGCGCGGGATGCAAGTCCCCGGCCTCTTCATAAAACCGTTCCTGCGGTATGGAGTCAATGTTTCCGTCATTTTCAATCAGCAAATCCGCCGTTTCGGTCACGAGTTTTGCGCCCGCCGCCATCAGCGCGTCGTGCACCGTCCCGGCATCGTCCGTCGCCGCTATCGGCAACCGTTCCTGACGGATAATGCGTCCGGCGTCTATCTCGTGTGTGAGGAAGAACGTCGTCACGCCCGTTTCCTTTTCGCCGTTTATGATGGCCCGGTTGATTGGCGCTGCGCCGCGATACTGTGGAAGCAGGGAGGCGTGCAGATTGAACGTCCCGAAGCGCGGCATGTTCCAGACGGCCTCCGGCAGCATCCGGAAAGCGACGACGATTTGCAGGTCTGCCTGCAGCGCCCGCAATTCGCGGAGAAAGGTTTCGTCCCTGAGTTTTTCGGGCTGCAACACCGGCAGACCTGCGGAAACGGCATACTGTTTCACGGCCGATGCCTGAAGCACGCTCCCGTGGCGTCCCATGGGCTTGTCCGGCATGGTCGCCACGCCCACGACGCGATAGCCTCCCTCAACAAGGGCGCGCAGACTTGCCACGGCAAAATCCGGCGTCCCCATAAAAACGATTTTCAAGTCTTCCCTTGTCATCCTTCATTCAGTGTTTAGTGATTGGTGCGGCAAATTTATAAAAAATTATGCACATGCAACGTTTTTGCCGGAATTTGCATCTGTATATCTGTAAACTTGTCACTATAAAACAGCTTATTTAAAACATGAAAAAGTTTAATCGTAAATTAATTAAAGGGACGAACTGGGCGTTGGCCGGCCTGACGTCTTTGCT
>JAIRYY010000068.1 GCA_031267485.1 Tannerella sp. | reverse complement strand
GGTGGGCTTATTGAGGATGCCTGCAGCAAGACCGGCCGCAAGGTAGTCGTACTGGTCGACGAGTACGACAAGCCGCTGCTGGCCTCCATGAACGACCCCGACCTGAACGAAAAAATGCGTAACCTGCTGAAAGGCTTCTACGGCGTGCTGAAAGGCTCGGACGCCAGCCTGCGCTTCGTGTTCCTGACCGGCGTGACGAAATTCTCGAAAGTAAGTATATTCAGCGACCTCAACCAGTTGAAAGACATTAGCATGGATGAACGGTTTGCCGGCGTATGCGGCATCTCCGAAAGCGAACTGCTGCGCGATTTCCGGCCGGAGCTGGCGGCGCTGGCCGAAAAACGAAAAATGACCCGCGACGAAGCGTTTGCCGAAATGAAGAAGCGTTACGACGGCTATCACTTCTCCTGTGAAAGCGAAGATATGTACAATCCGTTCAGCGTGCTGAACACTTTTTTCGGCAACCGGTTCGGCAACTACTGGTTCGAAACGGGCACGCCGACGTTCCTTGTCAAAATGCTGAAGGACGTCGATTTTGACATCCCGAAACTGGAAAACGACATCGACATCCCGGCGGATGCCATTATGGATTACCGCACGGACAATCGTGACCCCGTCCCCGTGCTTTATCAAAGCGGCTATCTGACAATTAAGACATATAATGAAAAAACGAATGTCTATACGCTGGGGATTCCGAACGAAGAGGTCAAATACGGTTTCTTCAAGGAACTGCTTGCCGTTTACATGCCCGGTAAAAATATTAACCGGGAATTTTATGCCGGAAACTTCGCCGAAGACCTGTGGGCGCACGACATCGAACGTTTCATGACGCGCCTGAAAGCCTTTTTCGCCGACATCCCCTACGAACTCAACAACCGGGAGGAGAGACACTACCAGACCGTCTTCTATATCCTGTTCCGGTTGCTGGGGCAGTTCGTCCGGGTGGAGTACCGGACGGCCACCGGCCGGATTGATGCCGTCGTGGAGACATCCGATGCGGTGCACGTCTTCGAGTTCAAACTCGAGCAGAACGCCACCGCCGAACAGGCCCTGGCACAAATCGACGCAAAAGACTACCTGATCCCCTTCACCGCAAGCGGCAAGCAACTGGTAAAAATCGGCGTAGAGTTCGGCGGAAACGAGCGCGGCGTCAAGCGTTGGGCGACGGGAATAATGGAGAATTGAGCGTTACATCCAGGAATTGCCACGCAGCCAATTTTCAACTTTCAACTGAATAGCGTACGTCCTCTCTACGCCGCGGGCGATGATAACAACAGAAAGTTGCCCCCGTTGCGAGGAGGAACGACGGAGCAATCCAGTATATGAACAGGCTGGATTGCTTCGTACCTCGCAATGACGGAACGGATGTTGCCCCGTCAAATGATGGAAACAAGCAATGAGCAAAATTACTCACACGATTCGTTATAGCGCCAAAAAGAAGAGTTAGAGAAAAAAGAAGCGCGTTGCTGGTTATCGGGTATTTTTCATAAAAACGGTGGTTATCAAACCTCTATTGTTGTTAATCCGAAACGCAGTTTAGGCAATATTGACATTAATGACGAAAACAACCTTGCACAAGAAAGACTTTTACAGAAAGAAAAAAACAGCCTTTGTATTCCTGCCCGTCCTTGCTGTTTTACAAATCAAGAGGCGCAGGCGTCAGGGTTATTCTCTGTCCTGATACTGCAACGGCGTATATCCCGTCGCCTGTTTAAAATATCTTCCGAAAAAAGACAGACTTGTGAAGTGAAGTTTTTCGCTGATTTGCTGCATGTTGTATGCGCGGCTCCGGATTAGCACTTTTGCTTCGAGAATTACGCAGTTGCGGATATACTCGCCGGCATAACGGCCGCTGACTCGATGAACAATCTGCGAAAGATATTTGGGCGTAACACACAGGAGGTTGGCGTAAAACTCAATACCACGCTCGTATATATAATGTTCCTGTACCGTCTTCATGAAACGGTTGAACAGCTCCTGCTGCCTGCTTACACGGCAAATCCGGTTATTATTCCTCTCTTCGGTGATATGTTTGAAATATACGTTGAATACCAGTGCATGGATATATCCTTTTATGGATGCTTCGTTGCAATATTCGCCGTTTTCAGTTATCTTGTCTTTGATAAATTTGTAGATTGCAAGATTTTCCTCCATCTCTCCGTCGCAGAAATGGCAGTAAGGATTATTATACAGAAAGTCCTGCAGCGTGGCCAAATCCGCCGCGTCGAAAACAGGATAATAAAAGTCATTGGCGGCAGCTATAATGGCAAATTATACATCTTCGCTCATACCGTTAAATTCTCCGATTTGCCCGCTCAGGTTAATCACAATATCATTCTTCGACATGTGATATTTCTTCAGATTTATCTGAATATCTATCGACCCCTCCACGCAATACAGAATTACCATCATGGAGGATAATTTATTGGGATGGTCCTTGTATCTCCGGCTCTCGGACGAATGGAGGTCTAGCGGAACGTTGCCGTCAAAATTGTCGTTTAATACAATTATATTCTCCTGCGATGCGACCTTTCTCTGAGCAAGCATTATCGGCATGTCAAAGTTACAATACGGATTTTTCATGAGTACTTTTCTTTTTATGTCTATCGGCTGCAAATGTAACAAAAATTTCGCAATTAAAATATAACCGGGTGAACCTTCCTCTTCATAATCGGCATCGTCGCGTTGAGATGTCCGGCATCGGCTACACGTTCGCCGACCGGATAAGGGTTGACAATTCGGACTGAAAAAACAAAAAAACGTCTAATCGTACAGAATTGTGTCCGAAAAATCAATTTTATATCATCTAATCGTACAGGATTGTGCGCTGATAGTCAATCCGGCATCGTCGCCGTGTTCATACCTTTGCAGTCGTTTAAAAGTAACAAACGACGGGCATTGTTCCGTTTCATTTTATAAACTTTAATATTGAATTTT
>JAIRYY010000054.1 GCA_031267485.1 Tannerella sp. | reverse complement strand
GATTAGTGATTAGTGATTAACTACCCGCTGGCGCGGATTTGCAGTCTGTGCCGATCCCGTATTTGATAGAACGTCACGTTCTGCAAGCCTGCGCCAGCGAAAGACAGCGCCTATCCACTATCCACTAATCACTAATCATTAATCACTATCCACTAATCACTAATCACTATTAATCAGACGAAGACTTAAGTCTTTCAGTTTGAATTTTTGTATTTTGCCGCTTCCGGTCATGGGGAATTCGTTGACGAAAAATACGTATTTCGGTATTTTGTGGCGGGCGATTTTGCCGCGGCAGAAATCCTTGACGATGTCTTCCGTGAGGTTTGCGTCCTCTTTTCGTATGATGAAAGCGCCTACTTCCTCTCCGTATTTTTGGGATGGAACGGCGGCAACCTGTACGTCTTTAACGCCTTCCAGATGATATAAAAATTCTTCTATCTCGCGAGGATAGATGTTTTCTCCTCCGCGGATGATCATGTCTTTTATGCGTCCGGTGATGCGGTAGTAACCGTTTTCGTCCTTGATGCCGAGGTCGCCGGAGTGGAGCCAGCCGTTCTTGTCGATGACTTCCGCCGTCGCTTCCGGGTTTTTGTAGTAGCCTTTCATCACGAGATATCCGCGGCAGCACATTTCTCCCTGCACGCCGGCGGGACATTCGTCGCCCGTTTCGGGGTCGATGACAGCCACTTCCGTGAACGGATAGTCGCGACCGACGGTCGTACAGCGGTCTTCGAACGAATCTTCGAGTACGGAGTGCGTCATGCCCGGAGAGCTTTCCGTCAGGCCGTATACGCTTGTTATGTAGGTGATGTGCATTTTTTCCGTTACGGCGCGCATGATTTCTATCGGGCAGAGGGAGCCGGCCATGATGCCCGTGCGGAGCGATGTGAGGTCGAACATGCCGAACATCGGATGGTTCATCTCGGCGATGAACATGGTCGGCACGCCATAGAGCGCCGTGCAGCGTTCCCGGTGAATGGACGCAAGCACTACCAGCGGATCGAACTTCTCGACCATCACCTGTGTGCAGCCATGCGTCAACACGTTCATGGACGCCAGTACCACGCCGAAGCAGTGGAAAAGCGGCACGCAGCAGCACAGTTTGTCATCGGCTGTGAATCCCATGCCCTCGCCGGTGAAATATCCGTTGTTCGCGATGTTGTGGTGCGTCAGCATCACGCCTTTCGGGAAGCCGGTCGTGCCGGAAGTGTACTGCATGTTTACCACATCGAAACAGTTCACCTGCCGTTTAGCCTTATCCAAATCGCTGTCCCCGACATTGCTGCCGAGCAGCAGTATCTCGGCCGTGTTGTACATGCCGCGGAATTTTTCCTGGCCGATGTATACGACGTTCCGCAACTGCGGGAAGCGTTCGCTGTGCAGATAGCCGCGCTGGCTTTCCTTCAGTTCCGGCAGCATCGTGTAAACCATGTCGACATAGTTCCCGTCGAATACTCCATCGGTGATACACAGGGTCTGGATGTCGGAATCCTTGACGAGAAACTCCAGTTCGTTCTGTTTGTAACTGGTGTTTACGGTGACCAGCACGGCGCCTATTTTTGCTCCCGCGAAGAGGAACGTCAGCCAGTCGGGCACGTTTGTCGCCCATATTCCGATATGCGTGCCGCGTTTTACGCCGATAGACAGGAGGCCTTTCGCCATGTCGTCCACGCGCCGGTTAAATTCTTTCCACGTAAACCGCAGATCACGGTCGGAGTATACGAGATATTCCCTGTCGGGCGTTCCGGTAGCCCAGTGTTCGAGCCATTCGCCCAGCGTCCTGTTGCTTAATTCCATGTATGTCCGTCTTAATAAGGTGTGTAAATAACTCCAATAATCTTTGCCTGACAATCGTTTACCGCATGTACGTGATGGGCGACGATGGAATCGTAGTAGATACTGTCGCCCTCATTGAGGATATGCGAATTTTTACCGTAATTGACTTCGACGGCGCCTTCCAGGACGTAAATAAACTCTTCGCCCTCGTGCGTTGAAAAGATGAAATCGGCGTCTTTTGCCGGCATGACGTCTATGAGGAACGGTTCCATGTGCCGCCCCGATTTGTCCTGCGAGAGCGCATGATAGGACATGAACTTGTGTTTTGTCGTGGCATTGTTCGTAAAGCCAATCCCCTCGTCGTTCATCCGGTTTTCCCTGCGGCAGATGACCGGCCCGAGTTCCTGCTGGTCATCCAGAAACGTGCCGAGCCTGACGCCGAGTACGCGCGCAATCTTTATCAGCGGCGCCAGCGACGGAAAATCCTCGTTCCCCTCAATCCTCATTATCTGTTCACCGTTCAAACCCGAACGTTCCGCCATCTCTTCAATGGAGATGTTTTTCATCTCCCGGACACGTTTAATCTTCTCTCCAATTACTTTATTCGTTCCCATATTGCTTTCATTTTGTTTTTTTTTCGGCAAAAGTAATTATTTTTTCTTATACCGCAACTAAATTTGCTTAATAATTTTCCGGGCCGGGGCGTTTTTTATCTTGAATGTTGCGGTTATTCTCTGTAAAAATGAGCATGTTTGTTTTGTATTTCCCCCGGCTTTGCACTATATTTGCATCGTTATATAATTTAAATTTATGGTTTCAAACATGGATTTTATCGCGGAAATTAACAGGATGCGGAAAGAGAAAAACGCCGTTATCCTGGCTCATTTTTACCAGACGGGAGACATTCAGGATATTGCCGATTATGTCGGCGACAGCCTTGCGCTGGCGCAGTGGGCAGCCAGGACGGATGCCGATGTTATCGTACTTTGCGGCGTGCACTTTATGGGCGAAACGGCCAAGATACTTTCGCCCGGAAAGAAAGTGCTGATCCCCGACCGGGATGCCGGATGTTCGCTGGCGGACAGTTGTCCGGCCGGCGAGTTCGAACGGTTTGTCGGGGCGCATCCCGGATATCGGGTCATTTCCTACGTGAATACGACGGCTGCGGTCAAGGCGCTGACGGATGTGGTCGTCACATCCACGAATGCCCGCAAGATCGTGGAAACCTTTCCCCGTGACGCGAAGCTGATCTTTGGCCCCGACCGCAATCTCGGCAACTACATAAATAGCGTGACCGGACGGCAGATGCTGCTCTGGGACGGCGCATGCCACGTGCACGAGCAGTTTTCGCTGGAAAAGATTCTGGCGCTTAAAAAGGAATATCCCGAAGCGGAAGTGATTGCCCATCCCGAATGTAAACAGCCCATCCTGACGGTTGCCGACTTTATCGGTTCGACGGCCGCCCTGCTGAAGCACACGGAGCAATCGCCGAAGACGACATTTATCGTAACGACGGAAAGCGGAGTGATACACGAAATGCGCAAGCGAAGCCCCGGGAAAAGGTTCATTCCCGCGCCGCCCAACGACAGTACGTGCGCCTGCAACGAATGTGGTTTCATGCGCCTCAACACGATGGAAAAACTCTATCTCTCCCTGCGCGACGAAACGCCCGAAATCACGGTGGATCCCGCCGTCCGCGAACGCGCCGTCAGACCAATCCTGCGCATGCTTGAACTCTCGTAAT
>JAIRYY010000036.1 GCA_031267485.1 Tannerella sp. | reverse complement strand
CGCGCGCGTAAATAACACCATAATACACCTGCGCATCTCTCTCTCTCTCTCTCTCTCTCTCTCTCTCTCTCTCTCTCTCTCTCTAACAAATATTCGGAATTAACCAACACAAATGTGTTAATTAATTCAAAACAGGACGAATATTTTACTTTCACAGAGAACATAATAATATGTATTTTTAAAAAAAATTGCGCTGCAAAGATAATGCATTTTTTTATAAACAAAACAAAAACACAAAAAAATATCGCTGTTGAGCGAAAAAAAAATCAACGCACCTGTCAAGAATGCGTTGATGACCGGCGAGTGGCCGGTCAGGGATTGGGGGAATGTAGTCGGCAATCTTTTGACATGATTCCGAAAACGCTCAGTGCGATTAACTCCGACGAAGGTAAAAATATTTCCTCACCCTTCTTTTGCCCGGCGTACCGTACACTTGGCGTGAGCGAAAAATGAGAGCCGTCGGCATAATACAAGTCAATCTAATCTTCGTCTTCAAGCTTTTTAAGCAGCTCCAGTTCTTCCGGCGCTAAGCGGAGACTTCTGTTATTATGTCGAACTCAGGTTAGAAGAAAAAAGTGAAAATTATTCCCGGTTAATTCCTGGAAATGAAACAGACAATCCGTGAGGTTGGGATGTAAATGCTGTCAGGACGGCTTTTGGATTGTCGCGTTTTTTTTCATATTTTTGCGCCCGATAGCCGGACGCAGGCGTTTGCGGCGGCCAAAAGCTGAATTGAAGATGAAAAAGAAAGCGCTTGTCACTTATAATATGTTTCGCGAGGGTTTTTGCGAACTGGAAAATAAATATGAAGTCACGTTTCCCGCCGGGGAGGCGGATTTCACTTATGACGAGGTGTCGGAGATGATTCCCGGATACGACGCGCTGTGTCCCATGTTTAATTTCCCGGTCGACGGGAAACTGATTGACAGAGGCTTGAATTTGCGAATCATCGCCAATTATGCGGTGGGATACAATAATATAGATGTCGCCCATGCGTCGGAAAAGGGGATTGCGGTGGCCAACACGCCCGGCCCGACGACCGACCCGACGGCGAATGTCGCTCTCGCGCTGATTCTGGATACGGCCCGCCGCGTAAGCGAATGTGACCGCAAGCTGCGCGCTTTGGGTACGGACATGAAAGTGGGCGTTCTTGAAAATCTGGGGATGCGGGTTACGGGAGCCACCCTCGGAATCATCGGCATGGGACGCATCGGAAAGGCGCTCTGCAAACGGGCGCGGGCCTGCGGCATGGATGTTGTTTACTGTAACCGTCGCCGCCTCGACCTTAACGAGGAAACGCGGCTGGGCGCTATCTATACCGGCATGGACGACCTGCTTGCCCTGTCGGATTTCGTTTCGCTCAACGCGCCGTATACGCCCGATACGCATCACATCATCGGAGCGGAAGAACTGAAGAAAATGAAATCGACAGCCATCCTGATTAATACTTCGCGCGGCCCGCTGGTCGATGAGCGGGCGCTGGTCGAAGCGCTGAAAGCCGGAACAATCCATGGCGCCGGACTTGACATGTATGAGTTTGGCGACCATCCCCTGCCGGAACTGCTGACGATGGACAACGTCGTGCTGACCCCTCACATCGGCACGCAGACCGCCTACTCGCGCATCGAAATGGCGAAAGCCGTCAGCAACAACGTCATCGGATTCTTTGAAAACGACCGCCCGGTAAGCCTGGTCCTTTAAGACAGAATTTCGCCGCAATCTTAATTTTGTAAATTCTGCCCGAAAAAAAATCATATTACGACAGGAATCCGTAACTTTGCGGCTCATTCAATTTGAAAGTTATTATGAACATGTGGGTCATTTGTGCTGATTTGGAAGGGGTTTTTGTCCCCGAAATATGGATTAACGTGGCGAAAAGGACGGGAATAGAGAAACTGAAACTTACGACACGCGATATCAGGGATTACGATGAACTGATGAAATACCGTTTACAGACGCTGGACGATTATAACCTGAAACTGGAAGATATCCAAAAGGTCATTGCTTCGCTTGAGCCTCTTGACGGGGCGCTGGATTTTGTCCGGTGGCTGCGCAAAGTGTCGCGTTTTGCAATTGTTTCGGACACGTTCATCGAATTTGCGCAGCCTCTGATGAATCAGCTCGAAAATCCCCTGCTGCTCTGTCATTCGCTCGTGGTTGACGAATCGGGAAGAATCGCCGGTTACAGGCTGCGTCAGCCCGACCCCAAACGCAAAACCGTGGAGGCGTTCCAAAGCCTGAATTACAAAGTGCTCGCTTTCGGCGATTCCTACAACGATATTTCCATGCTCAAGGCGGCGGATGCCGGGATATTATACTGCCCGCCCGACAACGTGGTGGCCGACTATCCGGAATTTCCCGTGGCAAAGAATGTCGCCGAACTCAAGGCGTTAATACGGCAGCATACCTGCTGCGACTGAAATCCTCCCGCCGCCCGCCGGCGGACAAAGAAAAATCACTACATATAGTGATTGCCTGTATCAGACTTTTAAAGTTCCTTTGCAGTCGCAAAACGAATGTAAATTCAGGAAAGCTTTAACAACCAAACAAACATACAGGCATATATATGAAAAAAAGGATTTTACTGCTCGCTCTTACCGGCATCATTTCGACAGCCCGGACGGTATCGGCCGAAGAAAAGGACGCTCCGCAGGACACGATTAAAACATTTCTCATCGACGAAATCATCGTCACCTCGTCATCAAAGGAAACAAACAGGCTGCGCACGCTGCCCGGCGCCGTTTCGACGCTTTCGCCCCGGCAGATAGCGGAAAGACAGGTGACGTCGATAAAGGATATCAGCTCGTTTGTTCCGAACCTGTACATACCCGACTACGGCGCAAAACTGACTTCGGCCGTTTATATAAGAGGTGTCGGGGCGCGCAGCAGCGGACAGTCCATCGGTCTGTACGTCGACGACGCCCCCTATATGGACAAAAGCGCGTTCGATTTCGAGCTGACGGACATTCAGCGGATTGAAGTGCTGCGCGGCCCGCAGGGAACGCTGTACGGACGCAATGCGATGGGGGGCATCATCAATGTTCACACGCTTTCGCCCCTGGACTATCAGGGCGTGAAAGCATCCCTTTCTTACGGGAACCACGGACAGGTGAACGCGAAAATATCCTCTTACAGCAAGCCGGGAGACAGCTTCGGACTGTCGGCCGGCGCATATTACGACCATGGCGACGGCTTTTTTACAAACGCGTACAACAACCGGAAAGCCGATTATGAAAATACCGCCGGCGGAAACCTGAAGTTATTCCTGGCCATATCCCCGGAGCTGACGGCCTCCTACTCCGTCTCGTATGAACACACCGGCCAGGGAGCTTTCCCGTACGGGTTTTACAACGGGGAGACGGGGACGGTCGACCGGGTGAACATCAACGACGAATCATCGTACGAACGCTCGCTGCTGAGCAGCAACCTGTCGTTCAGATACCGGAACGGGGACATTCTCCTCGCCTCCACAACCGGATATCAGTATCTGGACGATGACATGAGGATGGATCAGGATTTTTCCGATTCTTCCGTATTCATCCTGAATCAGCGGCAGAAACAGCACACGTTCACCGAAGAAATATCGGTGAAAAGCACGCGCGACAACAATTACCGGTGGTCGTTCGGCGTGCACGGTTTTTACGGCAAGTTCCGCACCGGGGGGCCGGTGGAATTTAAGGAAGAGGGTATAAAAACGATTCTGCAGCCCGTATTCGACGGCCTGTCCAGCGTCGGGATGCCGGGTAAACTGACCATCACAGACGAATCGCTGTACATTCCCGGCGATTTCAGGACGCCCTCGTTCGGCGCGGCGGTTTACCACCAGTCAACGTATCTTTTCACCGGCGGCCTGTCGGCGACGGCGGGTATCCGCCTGGACTACGAAAAGCAGGAACTGACGTACAACTCCGAGGCAAAGATGAACCTCAGCATGCAGACGTCGCCCGCCAGGCCGCCCGTCGACCTGAGCGAGCGCTATCCGGCTTCGGTGATTGACGAAAAGATTTCCGCGGAGTTCCGGCAGGTCCTGCCGAAAGTCTCGCTGAAATACGAGTGCGGCCCGCGCACGTTCGCCTATCTGTCGGCGGCCAAAGGATACAGGGCCGGAGGATACAACGTACAAATGTCCGCCGACATCATGCAAAGCCGCATGCAGTACGACGTCATGAACGCATTCCGTCAGTATTTTCCGCCGGATTACGTGATTGGGGAACCCAAACCGGTGAAAGATGTCATTTCATACAGGCCCGAAACGAGCTGGAGCTACGAGGCCGGCATGAAAAGCGAGCTGGTGGAAGACCGGCTGCGCGCGGAGGCCACTTTCTTTTACATGGATATCCGCGATTTGCAAATCACCCGGTTCGCCGAGAGCGGAAACGGACGCTATCTGAGTAACGCTGGCCGTGCGGAGAGCTACGGCGCGGAACTCTCGCTGTCCGCACGGCTGTCCGGCGAACTCTCCGCCGACCTGAACTACGGATATACCCATGCGACGTTCGTCGACTACAACAATGCGCAGGACGATTACCGGGGGAAATACATCCCCTACACGCCGCAGCACACGCTAAGCGTGGGCGCGCAGTACGGCAAAACGCTTCGCAACTGCCCGGTAGACCGCATCAGCGCATCGGCGCAGTGCAACGGCGCGGGAAAAATATACTGGACGGAGGGGAACGGCATCTCACAGCCCTTTTATGCGGTCGTCAACGCGCAGGCCGGCGTCCACCGGGGAATAATGTCCCTGTATCTGTGGACAAGAAACCTCACCGGTACGGATTACTCGACATTCTACTTCGAATCGCTGAACAAGCCCTACATGCAGAAAGGCAAGCCGCTGCAGTTCGGCGTCAAAATAAACGTCGCGCTATGATGAACTTCCTGACCGACTACAATCTTCTGGGACTTACAATCGGAATTGCAACGTTCCTCATCATCGGAGTGTTTCACCCGGTCGTCGTGAAAGCCGAATACTGCTGGGGCACAAAATGCTGGTGGCTGTTCCTGACCGCCGGGATTGTCTTCATCGCCCTGTCCGTCCTGATAAGGGAAATATGCCTGTCCACAATCATGGGCGTCATTGCCTTTTCGTGCTTCTGGTCCATACTCGAAATTTTCGAACAGGCCAAACGCGTCGCAAAAGGCTGGTTCCCCGCAAACCCCAAACGGGCTAAAAAA
>JAIRYY010000033.1 GCA_031267485.1 Tannerella sp. | reverse complement strand
ATTCCCGCTTGACGCCCGGCTATGCCGGGCATATCGTCCCGGTAATCCCTCCCTCGGGGAGAGGACAAGCCGGTCGGTTCCCGTCCGCCGGGATGGAGCCGGCCAAGGAATTTTTTTGTGGACTGAAACGTAGATTGCAACGATGAAATCAGTGCGGGGCGATACGTCCCCGGTGCCCTGAAAATATTTTCCGGTCGACACTTTCCCTTGTTGCGTTTCTGGAGGCGCGATTCTGTATGGACATCCGCACTGTTTTGAAAAAGGAGCTGATAACGTTACTCAGGCTGGAAAACATCGACCCCGAGGACATCGACGACGCGGCTCCGCTTTTCGGGGAAGGGTTGGGGCTTGATTCTCTGGATGCCGTTGAACTGACGGTGCTTGTACAGCGTCTCTTCGGCGTTGTTGTCGAGAATGCCGAAGCCGCCCGTACGGCGTTTGCATCCGTCGGCGCTCTGGCAGAGTATATAGAAGCCCGCAACGGCACGACACCATAAGTCGGGTTCGGGTCCGCGGCAAAAGGGTATCCCGGTTTTGCCGGGCATCAAGCAGAAATCTCCCTGATATAGGGAGAGCTTTCAGATCATGAAGGAGTTTCTGATGAAATTTCCTTTGGAATGCAGGGATTTTCACCGCATCGTGCGTAGTCTGGCCCTGCCTGTCGCCCGTGCGGCGGTCATCTCGGGGGAACTGCTGCCGTTGCGGGCGCTGTCCGCAGAGCGCGTGTATAAACTTGCCGGCATGGTTGCCCTTTTTTTCGGTCTGGACGAAGATGACGTTTCCGCGCTTGCCGATATGGACACCTATGAGCAGTGGGTCGAGTATGTTTACCGGGGTCCGGCGGGCGAAGGACGTACGTCTTTTGTCTTCAGCACCTCCGGCAGCATGGGACATCCGACGCTGCACGCTTTCACCCCGCAGGAACTTGAAGAAGAAGCGCAAACCCTTGCGGCGTTGTTCCCCGACTGCAAGCGCGTTGTGTCGGTTACGCCGGTGCATCATATTTTCGGCTTTGCCTTTTCCGTCATGTTGCCGCGTATCCTCGGCATTCCTGTGCTGGACAGACCGCCGTTGCCTTCGGAGGATTTTTTCCTGACGTTGCAGCCGGGCGATCTGATTCCGGCTTTCCCCGTGTTTTGGAAATCCGTTCTCGGCATGTATTCCGGGCCGCGGGTTCCGCCCATGCCTCCCGACATCCACGGGGTAAGTTCAGGTGCGCCGTGTCCGCCTGAAATCATTGAGGGCCTTCTGGCCGCGCGGCCGGGCGGAAAGCATCCGCTGTGCGCCGACATGGCGGAAATTTACGGAGCGACCGAATTCGGCGCAGTGGGCATACGGCGTAATCGCCGGGAGGACTATACGTTGCTGCCGCACTGGCGGCGCGTCTCGCTGCCGGTGGAAGAAAAAGAAGAAAAATGGGGTATATGTCGAGAGCACGGCAAGCCGTTGCCGTTGCCGGATAATCTCGTCTGGCGGGACGAAAGGCGATTCAATCCCGGACGACGTAAGGACAAAGCTGTGCAGGTGGCGGGTATCACGGTGTTTCCGGAACAGGTGGCCGCGTTGATGCGCGGGCATCCACAGGTGGCGGACTGTGCCGTGCGCCTGATGCGCCCGGATGAAGGCACGCGCCTGAAAGCTTTTGTCGTGCCGTGCCCGGAAGTTGTTGCCGCCACGCGCCTGATGAACGAATTGAAACGCCTGACGACCGACCGTCTGGAGCCGGCTGCGAGGCCCAAGTCCATCCGTTTCGGAGAGCGCCTGCCGCGCACGCTGGCCGGAAAAGCGGCGGACTGGAATATTGGATGAATTTGCTGAACGCTCGGATTTTTACTCGGAGTCGGCATTACCTTGTTCGTTTTGGCCAAAACAGGTAAGTATACTATTTTTGGAAACAACAAGGGCCGGCAGCAAAAAATATCGACTACAGTAAATCTGCAACACTATGCGGATTATATACAGAATACCTGTTACGTCCGCCCTTTTTGGCGCTGTACAGCGCTTCATCCGCATGAACTACGGCAATATTTATGCCGTCTTCCGGAATCAGCTCGGCTATGCCGAAACTGGCGGTAACAGATATTGTACGTCCTTCATAGAGTATCGGCTTATCTTCAAGTGCAATTCTGCATCGCTCTACAATATTGCAGACGTTCTCCATGTCAATCTGCTGAATAAATATTATAAATTCTTCGCCGCCAAACCTCGCCAGTATATCATAGGGGCGAATACACAGCCGTATGCGCGACGGTACAACCCTCAATACTTCATCGCCGGCGGTATGCCCGTAGGTATCATTTATTTTTTTAAAGAAATCCAAATCAAACATAACAATAAACCCGTTACTTTTGTTCCTTTTTATCTTCTCGATTTGCAATGTTACATATTCTACAAAATAATGCCTGTTGTATACTCCCGTTAATGCGTCGATATGCGCCAGTCGCTCCAATTTTTCTGTAAGTATTTGTAATTTATAGCTCTTCTGCACTATGAACGCAATCAATATACTTATAAATATACCTATCAACGCCATCAATAAATTTTCCGTATATTCATACCATCCCTTTTTAATACCGATTCGCAGATGCCACTCGGCATTGAAAATCGGAATATTTTTTTCTATATAATATTCCTGTTCCGTCCTGGATCGACTACTTGACGCTATAATTATTTTTTCCCTGTTGTCGGGGTTTACCCACCATAATTCGTAAGTCAATCCGAGCAATGCCAGTGAATGCAAATCAAACTCTTCCAAAATCGCAGGATATTTCAGTGTTATGACCACCAGTCCCCAGAATCTGTTTTCTTCATTGTCGATACCGGAATATATAGGTAAAATACCGATCAATACGTCATCTCTCTGTGGTGAAGTAAACGGTCCTCCGAACACCAGCATTCCTTTTTCTTCAGCTTGTTTGGCCAGCTCTTTACTCGCTCCGGCGACAAGAAGATTCCGGCCGAGCAGTATCTCATTCCCAAATAACGGATAGATTTTACTCACCACGCCGTTGGGGGCGACGGCGACGTTTTTGATGTAACCGTCACCGACTATCGTCGCCGCCACACGTTCAAAATTATCGACTGTATCTTTTTCGTGATCTATAATTGCTGAAAGCATATATGTCTTGTACATCAACCGTGAAATGACATCTCTGATTTTGTTTCCTTTCTGGATTATCGTCTGCTCCATGGTCAATGTTTCAATATTGGATTTATAAACAATGATAATACTTATAACCAATGCACATAATAGTAAACTGACAAGCAATGAAATAATCGCGCCGGGACATATCATAAAATTACTTTTATCAATGTACTGGGCGTGACTCTGGCGTTTGTCGAACATAGATCCTACCTTGTACTATGCCGTACTGTTTGAAACAGTACGGCACCCGACGGTTCATATCCTGATACAATAAACCCTAAAAGATTATACATAACTCTGCGGAAAATGTCAACAGTTTTCGAAACTCCTTGCCACGGCCGACACATCTGTAGTTTCAAAATGTTTGCGCATGGCGGATTTGACGATGGCCTTACGCGCGCGCTTTCATCTCAACGAGGCGAAAGAAGATACAGCAATATGCTTTTGTTGACGGTCGTGTATATTAATATCAATTATTTAAGTATGTTATAAGTTTTCATTCGATCGCCCTGTAATTTCCGCCTTTTTCTGTTGACTGTTGCAGACGGTTCGCGTAAAAAGCCGACGTGATACTGCCTTAAGAGTTTTCTGCCTTACCGGAACCGAAAGTGCTTGTTTTCAGGTGAGCGGCATGAAAATACAGGCGAGACGTGAACTATGCAAGCGCGGCCTTTTCCGGCAGGAAGGGGATATGCGGGTTGAACCCGTCGGGTTCGGCCTGATTCTTGCACACAC
>JAIRYY010000025.1 GCA_031267485.1 Tannerella sp. | reverse complement strand
GCTATGGCATACAGCGGGACGGCCACGTTTTCGCGGTACAGGATTTGCCCCGTCTTTTCGTCCGTGAAACCCAGCGTCCGGTACAGGCGAATCTCCCGGCGGCGCGCGACGAGGTTTTTGCGGACGACGATGATGAAGCTCATGATTCCCAGCAGCAGACCCAGACCTCCGAGCGTCATGAATATCGTAAGGTAAGTATCCGTCACGCTGTTAAATTCCCTGAGCCGTTCATTCGTCGCCGTAATTCTCACGCCGTATTCGCCGAGGGCTTGCGAGAGCAGCGTTTTTGTGCTTTCCCTTTCCGCTTCGCCGACCTTTACGAGGAAAACTTCGCTTCCGGTCGTCTCCGGCCATATTTTTCTGAACGCCTCCCGGTCTACAAGTATGTTCCCCTGGAAAATGGAGTTCGACAGGGCGCCGATCAGCCGCAGGGCGACGGTTTCGCCCCTGTCGTTTTCGTAATGGAGCGTGTCTCCCGTCTTCATCATCAAACCCCAGGTCAGTACGGTTTCATCGACTAAGGCGGGATAGACGGGGCCGGAGGCGGCCGTCCGCATTTGCCGGAAAACCCCGTCGCGCGTCAGCGAGTGCAGGCTCTGCACCGTCTCGAAGTCGCTCGACAGCAAATCCTCCATGTCCAGCCCCAGAACCGTCGGCGAACTGACTTTATTGAGATTCAGGCAACTTGCGTCATCCGCACCGTGACGCAGGCATTGAATCACTTTCGCATCCGGCGGCAGACCGGCGAGCGACAGTTTCTCCCGTCCCGCTTTCGTGGCCATGCTGTGATAGATGGGGACGCTGCTTTCGCACCACAGGGAATAACCTCCCGTCCCGGTACGGAGCCGGGCGCTGTCGGCGAAACTTTTCCGGTTAAGTCCTGTGGAAAAAACGATGAAAACGCCCGTCGTGAGTGTGAAGAATGACAGTGCGGACTGTTTCCCGGAGGCAAAGAGCGTGCGCCAGATTATTTTCTCCGAACTGAAACCGCCGTCTGTCGGCGAGCCGCCTTTCCGGCAGACGATGCAGTCGCCCCATACGGCCGCCGTTCCCGTTATCAGTATCCCGCTCAGAACGAAAAGTATGACGGAATGGAAGAACAGCAGGTTTGCGCATACGGTTGCCACGGTCAGGACGGACGAGAGGATGACGCCGTTTTTTTTCGTCCGCAGCGAGATTTTTTCCCGGCTGCGGACGGGCGGTTTTTCTTTCAGGCTGCGTACTGTCGCCATGCGCAACAGCAGCAGCGACAGTGCAACGCCCGCAATGAATCCCGAAACGACGGGCGCGACGCCGGGGTAGACCGAAAAGCCGCCGGTATGCGTTGCTCCCTTCCACACGCTTCCCAGCAGCCACATGACCGCAGTCGTGTAGAGCAGTCCGGCAATCACGCCTGCGACGGAAGATGCGAATACGACCGGCGCGGATTCCCTCCACAACATTCCGGCAATCTTTTTCCGGGTGTATCCGAGGGCCTGCAGGAGATTTATTTCATCTTGCCGCCGGTAAAGCATTTCCGACAGGGGGGCAAGCATTAGCAGCATGGCCGAAACGATGATAAAGAATCCGAGCGCGAGGAAAAGGCCTGAAAAATCGACGCCGTTCCTGGCGGCGTAAATACCGGCGTCGCGAGGGTGGGCGAGCTGTATGCCAAACATCCGGGAAGTAAGCCCGCTCAGGTCTGGACTGCAGGCGCCGGCTTCGTGCAGGCCGTCCGCGCGCGGTTCGCCGCCGTCATGCGGAGCGCGGCTGCAGCCCACGCGGAGCGCCGTGGCATTTCCGTAAGCGTTGCTCCAGTCGCCGGCTACGGCGTTGTAGGCAATGATAGCCTTGGGGGTTGCGCGGTACGATTCCCAGTATTTCTCATCCTCGCCGGTTATCAGGTTCATGTCTACCGGCAGGTCGCTGTCCCAGTCGGTGCATTTTTCCACGTCCGAAAGTCCGGGGAAGTCGGCGCTCAGCGTTTTGTCGCCGGCCAGTTCTTCGACGGGAACGATTTTTTTCACCCGGAGCCGTATGGTGTCCGTGGCGAGCGTTTTCAGGTCGTGCGAGGTGAAATAGGCGAGGCTTACCGTATCTCCGGCGCCCGACCGCAGCCTTTCCGCCGCATAGTCGGAGAGGATAATTTCGTCGTCCCGCAGCGGTTCGTCCCGGTAGCGGTCGGCAGCCGTCACGAAAGAATACGGGATGGAGGCGCCGTCCGATTCCAGGGCGTTTGCCAGGTATGAAAACATCCGGTTCGTCTCCGGATTGTTTCCGGCGACAGTTTTGACGACGTCTTCCTGCAGGAATATCCGGTCGGAAGTTATTTCCGTGAAACCGTCGTCCCGCCGGAGATGCAAGCCCGAATACGAATGGTTCCAGTATTTTTCAAATGCTTCATCCGTTATTTTCCGGTCGGCGAGGATAAGGTTGATTTTTCCGTTCAAATCGAGCGTTTCGGCCAGTTCCCGGCGGCTTACGAAGATATTGAGCGGGATGACCTGTTCGTTTCTCAGGCTGATGTTGCCGCCCTCTCGGCCGCCGACAGTCCTGGCGGTGGACAGGCGCAGGCTTGTCGTGTAGCTTTCCGTGACAAAGAGCGAGCCGGAGGGGACAAGCCCGGTGGAGGGCAGGCGCAGAACGATGTCCCCGTCTGCCGCGAGTTCCCTGGCCAGGGACGGGTTTATTCCGGCGCCGCCGTCCGGTATGGACATGTCGTCCGTACCCCAGACGTGTACCGGGATAAGTTTTCCGTTTTGCGCGACGAAACCGTCTGTCAGCAGTATGCCCCGCGCCCGTCCGTCGAACAGCGGCGCATGAAGCAGCGCTTCATCCATGAACGAATTGCGCGAGAACAGTACCGTTTCGGTATCTCCCAGACGTTCCTCCACGCGTTTCACCAGCGTTGTCCGCACGGAATCGCCCGTCGCCAGGCTGCCCGTGATGACGGCTGCCGCAATAAGAACGGCCGTCGCCACCAGTTTGTAGTAGCGGAGGTAGAACTTTATGTTTTTACGTATTATATCGTCCGGTCTCAAGGTATCGGGTGTTTATCGTGCTGAAAATGCGCCGCGGCTTCGGGTTCGGGTTCGGCTTCGGTCAGGACGCCGTCGCGGAGCGCGAGCGTGCGGCGGGCAAACCCGGCTACGGCGTCCGAATGGGTCGCCATGACGATGGTCGTTCCCAGACGTTCGTTGATGTCCGCGAGCAGTGAGGCGACGTTCCGGGCGTTTCCGGCGTCGAGCTGTCCCGTCGGCTCGTCGGCGAGCAGCAGGACAGGCTTCATGATGAGCGCCCGGCAAATGGCGACGCGGCTTGCCTCGCCTCCCGACAGCGTGTGCGGATACCGGTTGCCGGTATCCGGTATGCGGGTGAGTTCGAGCAGTTCCCGTGCGTACTCCGACTGCTCCCGCGTGGTCTGCGAAGCAAAGGCGAGGGCGGGCAGCAGAATGTTCTCGAAAGCGGTATACTGCGGCATCAGGAGATGATTCTGGAAGACGAAGCCAATCTGCCTGTTCCGCACTTCCGGCCGGTTGGCGCCGGTCCGGGTCATATCCGCGCCGTTCAGCAGATACATGCCGCCGTCGGGCGCCAGCAATGTCCCCAGAATGGAAAGCAGCGTGGTTTTGCCGCACCCCGAAGGGCCTTTTATCGCGACAAACCCGCCTTTCTCCACTTCCATGTTTACGCCGCGAAGCACGCCGTTCAGCCGGTTTTCGCCGTCCCGGTAGCTTTTCCTTATGTCTGACAGCCGAATCATGTTTGATTTACCTTTCCCTGTTTCATACCATTGTTTTAGAGATGCAAATGTAAATAAATCGGTTATGATTTTCAACGAAATTGGCTGGAAAAATATTTTTTCTTTTAATCAGCAGGCTGTCCGCTACGGGTACATTTCAATGAAACCTCAAAAAAGAATTAACTGCCGATCCTTGTTCGATAAAAACGGCATGGGTTGCAAGCCTGTTTTAGCGGGGGATGGAACGGGGATAAGGTGGCGCCACACATGAACCGACGTAGCTGGATAAATAAACTCTGCGTGCATATTGAATCCCAACTTGAGGGTTCTTCCTAATGGATATTTTGGGATTATTATATCCCAGACCTACCTTCAGGAGGTTGTATGTCCAAACTCGATTTTTTCAAAAAGCAAAACATGACATTACTTCGAAAAATGTAGAAAGTGCCGAAAAACAGTTTGAGCAGTTGGATTCATTTCTGGGTTACTATTCTAATCAAGTAGAATAGTATTATATAAGCAACTGCGTTGAAACTATCGTATCCGCCAGTTTGGTTAGAAAAGAAGAAATCCGGGATTGATAAACACCGTGAGTTCGACGTAAGAAAAGCATGAAAAAGTTAGGAAAAGCGATAAGATATTCGTATCTTTAAGATCTAATAAGCAAAGTATTACGAACAATAAATTATA
>JAIRYY010000249.1 GCA_031267485.1 Tannerella sp. | reverse complement strand
AAACGTTATGTCCGGGTTGATTTGGGCATGCATGGCGATAATCGGTTAATCGAGGATTTTTTAGACGGTTTGGAGGCATTGTCGCGGAAAGGTGAACCGACGTATCCACTGGAGGACGTAATAGAACGTGAAAACAAACGCCGCGGATTGAATGTATGACGTTGTATTGACAAAGTCGGCAAAAAGGAATTAAGCCGGGTAACTTCCATTTATTACGATTCTGTTGTGGCGTGTATCAGGATGCTGGCAAAAAAAAACGCGTCCGTATGGTTATATTAAATTAACCGGATTCAGGAATACATACCGCATCCGCACGGGAATTTATCGTATCATCTATACAATTGAAGATAAAATACTTACAGTTAAGGTTGTCAAGATTGACCATCGTAGAGGCGTTTATGAATAACCCTGATTATGCATGTACGGAGGGGACACGAGAGGGTGCATGATGTTGTCAATTCCGAATTTGCGCCGCGACAATTATGGCATGTCCGGGTCTGGGAGAATTTGAATAATAATAGAAATATTATTATCTTTGTGACGTTAAATAAAAAGGAGATTTAAGATGTTGAGTCGGGATGAGAAAAAAGAAAAGAAACACCTTGAAAAAGAACTTTTATTTTTCCTTTCTTATTACAAAGAAGTAACTTCAAGGTCAGAGAGAATAAAAGCCTATTTTGATGAACAAATAGGAATAATCACAGATAGGCTTAAGGAAATCGGATGTTAAACAATTTTTTCCGAATAAAGAAGGAGAGAAAAAAGAGTTATGATAGAAAAAATTAATCGGTTAAAAGAGGCGTTCTGCAATGCGAAAAGCGATAGGGAACGCGATGCTATTGATATTCAAATGAAAGAATTGATTGATAGTGACTCGGAGAAATTCGCGGAAGCAATGGCCGTATCGGCTAAAGAGACTGCGGAAAGAGCTGCCCGCTTGGCAATAAGGCAAAAAATGAAAGATATCATACCGGCCGTATCGTTAACGCATATTGCCAAAACTTATTTCAATAAAACAGACGCATGGTTGTATCAACGGATAAACGGGAATATCGTGAACGGCAAGCCGGCTTCTTTTTCTCCGGAAGAAATGGAAACGATGAAGTTTGCCCTCAGCGACTTGTCGAATAAACTAAACTCGTTAAGTGCTTCATTGTAATTAATGCCGAACCCCGCCCTCTCTAAAAGATTTCAGGGGAAAGTGCGGAGTTATTTTTTTATCAGTTTCATAAACTCTTCCCGCGTTTTTGCCTGCTGGAAAGAGCCGGTGAAGTCCGAAGTGGTTGTCAGGGAATTTTGTTTTTCCACGCCGCGCATCTGCATGCACATGTGCTGTGCTTCGATAACAATCATTACGCCCAGGGGGTTCAGCGTCTGCTGAATACATTCCTTGATTTGCAGTGTCATCCGTTCCTGAATCTGCAACCTGCGCGCGAAGATATCCACGACGCGCGGGATTTTGCTCAGGCCGGTGATGTATTTGCGCGGGATGTAGGCGGCGTGCACCTTGCCGAAAAACGGCAGCATGTGATGTTCGCAGAGCGAAAAGAAATCAATATCTTTCACGATGACCATCTGTTTATAGTCTTCCTCGAGGAACATGGCCGATTTGAGAACTTCCACCGGGTCTTCGTCGTATCCCTGCAGCATGAACTGCATGGCTTTCGCTACCCGTTCGGGGGATTTTTTCAGGCCTTCACGGTCGGGATTTTCCCCCAGCAAACGGATTATTTCCCGGTAATGTCCGGACAGCATCTGTGTGATTTCCGGTGACTCATGCATTTTCATGTATACATTATTTAATTTAAGGGCAGACGGATATCATCTTCAACAATTTTTATTTCGTTTTTGATTTGCGGAAAAGCCTCCCGCAGGCTGCGGTGCAGGTACGATGCCTCTTCAAAGGAACGAAAATCGCCCACGTGAAGTATCCAAAAAGGCGCCTTATAAGTCACATAAGCCTCCACGTCGGGATATAATTCCTTTATCCGCACCTGTTTATTGAGGGCTTCTTCTTTTGATGTCCGCTGATTGTTGCCGGAATATACCTGCACGCGAAATCCCCGCGTGACCAGATAGGTTTTCCCGTTCACCACATCTATGTTTTCGCTGTCTATGCACGTGCCCACAAGCTGTTTCAGGGATTCGGACTGATGTATGATTACCGTTCCTTCTCCGGGTTTCGGGGGGCGTTCAAATGAGTCGAAAATTGAGAAATACGGGGATTGCGCGCATAATGAAAGGCTTCCGGATATCATTGTTACGGATGTGAGAAACAGGATGGAAAGAAGTCTGTGTATCATCAATATATAGTTATGCAAATAAGAAAAAACTGCCCCCGCAGGACGATACCGGAGGGCAGGATACCATGTCTTTATTTATCAAAAGCTTCGATTATCGGCATGAATTTTTCCACGCTCAGCGACGCGCCGCCGATAAGTCCGCCGTCCACATCGGGGTTTGAAAACAATTCACGCGCATTATCGGCGTTACAGCTTCCGCCGTACAGAATGGAAGTCCCGTCTGCCACATTTTTGCCGTATTTTGCCGCAACTGTTTGACGGATATGGGCGTGTATTTCCTGCGCCTGCGCCGCGGTTGCCGTTTTGCCGGTTCCAATGGCCCATACGGGTTCGTATGCCAGAATCAGTTTGCCGAAATCTTCGGCAGACAGGTCAAAAAGGGACGCTTTTATTTGCCCGTCAACAACTTCAAAATGTTTGCCGGCTTCACGTTCTTCCAGTACTTCGCCTATGCAAAAAATGGGCGTGAGACTGTTTGCCAGCGCCAGTATAACTTTTTCCTTTAATATTTCAGGCGTTTCGTGATAGTAAGCGCGGCGTTCGGAGTGGCCCAAGATGACGTATCCGGCGCCCGTGGAAGCTATCATCGCTGCGGATACCTCACCGGTGTATGCGCCTTTTGCCTTGTCCGCACAGTTTTCGGCAGCCACGCCGATTTTATTCGCGTCGATTATCCGGACTATGCTTGCAAGATGTGTAAAAGGCGTTCCTATGACAACCTCACAGTTCGTCGTTTTACCCGTCAATGCTTTGTTCAACCCTTCGGCAAGCGCTATCCCTTCGGCAAGCGTGGTGTTCATTTTCCAGTTTCCTGCTACAATATTCTTTCTCATTTTATTAAATATTTTAAAAAGTAATTATCCTTTGTCTTTTTCCGCCTCCGCCTTTCTCCGGTTTCGCAGACGGTCATATATCCAAACGAGCAGCAAAGGTAATGTAAAACACCCTATTATCCATATCCAGGGAGAATTTTCTTTTCCCGGTTTTTCGTCCGGATAACGGAGAAGCCTCTCTATTACGTCGTTTGCCTCATCTTCGGAGGGTATATCTCGATAGTGCCATTTCTTGAGAATCGTGCCGGATTTCATCAGCACAAGCCCCGGATTCGAGCGAATCATCGTTTTCAGCGTCACGTCGTCGGCCGTCAGGAACGGATATTCGGCGCCGGTATCGTTTATCCACGCCTTGATGTCTTCTTCCGCGGAACTGGTAACGCAATAGAACGGGAGGTTATGCTCCTGCGCATAATCGTAAATATTGTTTATCTCATCCGTCTTTTTATCGCTGGCCTTCTCGGTTTTATGGGAGATGAGGAGGAAGACGCCGTTTTCTTCCGCTAGTATCTCTTCTGCAATGTTATCGCCGGTATTGCCGTATATTTCGAACGATGTTATGGGCGGAACATATCCCGGCCTGACAAGCCGGGATTCAACATAAGTCCAGGTGGAATCACCGGCGGGAGACGTTTCGGGCGTAAACGATTTTTTCTCTCCGTTTTTTTCGTAGATATATTCATATTCGTCCTGTCTGGCATCTTCGGGGAACGACATGAGTTCGGGAATATTCGCCCCTGTTTTGTAAGGCCGGAAATCTTCAATCGGCAAATGGCTGTAATTATAGTAAGAGAACCATACGGGAAAAACATAGGCGAAAAGAACGACAAACCAGTAGACTTTATACGTGTATGCCAGCGTCATCCGCTTATGATAGGCATACGTCACGACGGAAGCGGGAAGGAGGAAGAGTAAATTCTTGAAAAAGGTCTGCCAGTTCGTTATGATAAAGGCATCGCCGAAACATCCGCAGTCGTGTACGGGGTTGAATATGGCAAGGTATAAGGTGAGCAGGGTCATGAACGACATGAACGCGAGCATGCACATCGTTGTCAGCTTGCGATAAACGGCCATGAGCATGCACAGCCCCAGCATGAACTCGAAAGCGGACAGGTTGACGGAGATGAGTATCGCCGCCGGATTAAGGGCGGTGAGGCCGAAAGCGCCGAAATAATCTTCAATCTTTATACCGCCCCCCACCGGGTCAATCGCTTTCACCGTTCCCGAAAATATAAAGGTGGCTCCAAGCGCCACGCGGCATATTTCAGTGATAATTTTTCGGCCGTCCACAGATTTCATAAAGGAGTTGGTTCCTGCCCGTAAACCAGTTTGATTAATCCGAACAGGGCATAATTGGCCATATCCCTGTAGTTGGCGTCAATGCCTTCGGAAATAACCACTCTGCCGGCGTTGTTTTCAATTTCTTTCACGCGATTCAGTTTCGTCAGTATCAGGTCCGTATACGAACTTATCCGCATCAGTCGCCACGCCTCGTCGTAGTCATGGTTTTTCGCATACATAAGCTCTTTTGTTTCGGTTATATGCCTGTCGTACAGCTCGATAGCCCTGGCGGCCGTGATATCCACGCTGTCCGAAAAGCCAAGTTCCAGCTGTATAAGTCCGATGATGCCATAATTCACGATCCCGATAAATTCGGGTTTTATACCTTCACCGATTCTGGATTCCTTTTTTACCTCAAGGCTTCTAATCCGTTTCGCCTTGATAAGAATCTGGTCTGTAATGGATTCGGGGCGCATGATACGCCAGGACGGGCCATAATCATCAAGTTTTTTCTCGAAGATTTCGCGACACAGCCTGATGACCGCCTCAAATTGTTCTTTCGTATCTGCCATGATTATCAATATAAACGGTTTACGAACAACGAATCTTTTGGCCTATTTTCATTATCGTGTTCCGGGTTATGCCGTTCAGTTCGCATATTTTTTCAATGCTTACGCCATATCTTCTGGACAGCAGGTATAACGTGTCTCCCGATTTGATTGTGTGATAGACGGTTTCTTCGTCTCCCTCCGGCGGCGTCTGAATGGGGACTTCTATTTTTTTATCCGTGGAAGGGGTGGCTTTGGCTGCCGGCGTCTGCGGTTTTTGCACGGATTCCTGTTTTGCCGGTTGAGTATTTTGAATGGCATCCCGCGAAGCTTCCACGGTCACTTGCCTGGCGCGGAACTGTATGGCCTGCCCGATTGAAAGCTTTGAGGTTTGCGTAATCCCGTTGAGGCGGCATAATTCCGCGACACTTGTGCCGTACCTGCGGGCTATATGGCTCAGTGTTTCGCCCTGCCTGACCCGGTGTACCGCCAGAGCGTCCGCCGATGTGGAGTAGATATTGCTTTTCCGGCCGTTTATCTTTATGTTGTGGAATACGTAGTCGTCCTTATAGGGCGTTTTGTTCTCAAAATCAATAATCTCCGCCGGGTCAATATCTTTGCCGAGGAAGCGGGTTTCAAAATGGAGATGCGCTCCGGATGAGCGTCCGGTGCTCCCTCCCAGCGCGATAGCTTCGCCTGCACGCACAATCTGGTTTTCGCGCGCCAGGAATTTGGACAAATGGCCGTAAACGGTTTCAAGCCCGTTGGGATGGCGCAAAACAAGATAATAACCGTAGCCTCTCCGCTCAAAACTCTTAATCCTTACTTTCCCGTCGAATGCGGCGCGAACGGTATCTCCGACCTGCAGGTCCAGGTCAATGCCGCGATGCATCCGGCGGCGGCGCGGCCCGTATTTTGAGTTGACTTTTACGGTTTCGTTGTCAATCGGCATTGTGAAAGAAGCACAGTTGATACTGTATGAATCGGGGAAATCTATCCGCGCATTTAAAAAGGGATTCACATGTACCGTATCCCAGTTGGAATTATATAACTCATCGGCAGGGAACATCAGGTTTTCCGCCGCCATAAGTCCGTTAAATTCGTCTAATCGGGCAACAGCCAGCTCGTCGGATGCAATCTTTGTCGCGGATACACGGTTAGCCATAAGCTCGGATATCTGTCTGTCCAGGCGTTCATTCGCCGGCGCTCCATCCTGAGATTTGTCCTGTCCCGCAACATTTGCATGGACTCCTATTATAAAACCACAACAGGTAAAAAAAGTGCTCAGTATTCTCATACGTATATTTTTACTGTAATTAAACTATTTGATATCAGTCATTCAGCCATTCCTTATTCATAAAAAACGTGGCGAGAAATCCTTTCGGACGACTGCCGCCAGTCTGAAATTCGCGCCAAAGGTGACAAATTCCGATGTAAAAACCAAAAAAAAATAGCGAAAATATGTTGATAATGTTTAAGATACGTCATGCATCCATATTTATCATTCTGAAATACAGTATATTGTATCATTTTATGTTTTATAACATAATCAGGGAGATTCATCGTCATACTTTGCGCGCGGCAAATTTACTGGTTGAGCGAAATCTGGATACTCACGCCGTAGTTGGAGTTTGACGTCGGGAAAGCGGAGCTTGAGACCAGCGGTTCGTTGATTTGGAGGTCGTAGAACGCGCGCAGTGTCACTTTCTGGTTGAAAGCGTAATCCGCCGAAAACTGCATCATCCGGGAGATTGTGCCCTGCGTGGCCTGCGTGTATCCGTCGTCCAGCTTGCGGATGAGCGACAGCGCCTTGCGGTAGGTGTAGTCCAGGCGCACGGTCAGGTCGTTGCTGAAGTCGCCTTTCTTTTTCAGTTTGAGTATCTTGTTAAATTCGGCGTATTTGTAGCCGAGGCTGACGGTCAGGTCGTCCGCAAAGGCTTCCACCATCTGGTAAGACGTCACGTTCAGGTTAATCGTGCGCGTTTTGGAATATTTCGAGCCGGCGGTTATGTTGTTCAGGAGCGTGGCGTCAAGCCCGATTAGGGGCGAAAAGCCCTCCGTCAGCGTCACGGAGGCAATCTCGTACCCCATGGACGGAATCGGGGCGCCGGTCTCCGTATTCCTGACGTAGCCAAGGTCGCCGCCTATTCCCGCATTCACCCAGTTCAGGTACGACGTATAGCCGCCCACGTTGTAGACGCCGTTGTAGCTGTGCGTCAGCGTCATGCTCCGGAAATGGCGCTGGACGGCGGGTATGCGTATCAGGCCATCGTACGTGACGTTCCAGTTCGGGAGCAGGCTTGTGATGGACGGGAACGCCGTAAGTCCGACCTTGCCCGGCTTTCTGTTCATATAGGCCGCAATGAACGAGGGAATGAGGACGTCGCCCGAATTGATGCCTGCCATCCCGTATTCCGGATTGAAGCCGTCCTCCAGCGAAGGATAGCGCGTCCCGGCAAGGAAGCCCGCATCGGGATAGCGCGAGCCTGCGTAGCGGCCGTTTATGCGCGAAGCAATCACCGTGCGGTTGTCGAGCATTTCGCTGAACGTGCCGGACTCGTATCCCTTGCGCGCGTCGCCGGAGCCGGAGAACAGTCCCCGGAGGCCGACGGTCGTCATGGAGAAATTCCCCCGCCGCGTCTCCGGCATGCCCTCATACATATATTGTATCTCCGTATCGCGCGAATCCATATAGTTCATGTTCAGGTTGATTTTGAATCCCGGCAGCGGTTCCAGGATAGCCGAGCCGGTCAGTACCATTGAAGCATTTATCATGGCCGGCGTTATGTTGTCATGGTTCCGGACAAACCAGTTCTTATCGGCCGCCTCGTCTATGTACGACCGTCGCACGTCGCCAAAGGCGAATCCCCATCCGGGGGCGCGTCCCGCGGCGGTGGAACCCTGTCCGAACCAGTTGCCTATCCCCGGCATGAATCCGGGCAGGTACATCCCGTTCATCAGCGACAGGCTGAGGTCGAAACGCCGCAGCATCATCACGGTGCGGGCGCCGTACTCCGCAAGTTTGTAGGCGAACGTCTCGTCGCGGGGGGGCGCCGGGATAATCGACAGTTTCAGGCTCACGGAATCCCGGTTCGTTATGCGCACGCGTGCATAGTCGAGCGCCTTGTAGGCCACCTTGTAGCGTTTCGTGCTGTCATCCTTCAGGCGCGCGTTGATAATCACTTTCTTCGTAAGCATGTTGTGCTGCACGATAACGCCGCTGTCGGGGCTTAGCGTGACCTCCATCGTCAGCGTTTTCCGCTTGGGCTTCGCGGCCGGTTTCTGCGGCGCAGCGCTCCGGCTGACCGTGCTTTTCTGAATCACCTTCTTGAGGAAATCGCTTTTATTGTAAAGCGACTGGAAGTTGAGGTTGCCCGAAACAGTCACGTCGCGCCGGTTTCGGATGGCATTCCCCACGATGGTCTCCTCGTCGACGTACGAGCCTTTCTCCCAGTTGTACTCCGCCTTGTAGCCAACCTGTCCCGACACCCAGTCTATTACCGGGATTAGCTGGGTGGGGAACGTATAGTTCGCCGAGAAAGTCTGGTCGTAATAGAGCGGCGTACCAAGGTCGGCGATGCTCTTTTTGACGGAATCTTTCCACACCTGGTACTGGTCCGGGTTCAGCGCCTTGTTCACCTGCACGTAAGGTTCCTCGATGCGCGCGTTGGTGGATGACCTGAGGTTCAGCTGCAAATTGTTCAGCACGTTCCAGCGGATGTCGAACGCCCTGTCCCATAGAAAATTCTGACTGAACGACACCGGGATGCCGCTCGCATTGCTCAGGTCGTTCAGGTCGCGCAGCTGTATCTCGTAATAGTTGCGCGTCATCGAGTTCTGTATCGAGAGCGACGCCGGCAGCCAGTTGAACGCGAACTGCTTCAGGTAGCGGGTCGACGCGCCGTTGCTCTTTATCCAGCCAAACGGCTTGAGCGGCTTGATGTACGGCATATACGTGTAATCCAGATTACCCTGGAAATTCTTGGTCGTTTCGTATGCCGTCTCCGGGTTCGTCTTCGTCTCCACGGTCGAGGCGTAGCCCATCGAGAAATTAGCCGGGTCGTATGGCATCGGCATTTTGCTCCGCACGTCAATGCGCACGTTATTGAGCGCAAACGCTTTCGTTGTCAGGACGTCGTTCGAGAAGCTGCGAATCGAATCCTTTCCCGCCTTCGTCTGTTCGTTATCGAGCGATTCCTTCAGCAGGATGTCCTGGTCAAGCGGATTGTACTGCGGGGCGATTACATCCTTTGAATAGGCATAGTAGAGCGGCAGGCTCACCCGCACTTTCTCCGGGAACAGCTTGCCGAGTTGGACGGTTGTGGCGATGCTGAACTGCGAATGGTCGTCTATGTTCCGTTCGTTCACGGACTGTTCGAGGCTGCCGAAGCCGGCCGTTTCGATGTGTCCGCTCGCGTCGACCGTCGCAAAGTCGGAAATATTGAAGTGCATGTTCGTATTGGCCGCCCACCCGCCGGATTCGTCGAAATCGGTCACGCGCAGTTCGTTCACCCACACTTCGACGCTCTTGATTTCCTTCGAATTATTGCGCACGCCAATCATGATGACCTGCACGTCCGACAGCGCCGGGTTACCCGTGACGCTCATCGTGTTGCGATTATTGTCCGGGTCGTATTCGGAGTAAACGGTCTGGTACGTGATTCCGCTTCCCGCCGTGCTCTTCGTGCGGTTGCGGCGAAGTTTCAGGTCGGTAAGCGCGTCTGTGCGGATATTCAGCATGTTTTCCACCGGCCAGACCTCGGCGGACGACGTGCTTCCGTGCGGCGTCAGGCGCAGGGGCGCCTCATATTCGTAGTAGTTGTTTTTGTAGTCCGTTCCCAGACGGATGAAGACGGAGAGCTCGCCGTCCTGCAGGCCGGTCATGTCGTCGACAAGCTTCTCGGCGTGGGTAAACAACTGTATCCGCTTGTAGCGGCGCAGGTCGTAGTTCGTCGTCTTGTACACGGCGCGGGCATCCTGCGAGGCAAGGTCCGTCACTTTCAGCGAAAGCGACTGCTCGTTCTGCTGGCGTAGATGCGGCTGGCTCGGGTCTGTTATGCGGGTCACGCCCGGCGGGAGCATATACCGTACCGGTTCGCGGCTACCGTTTTCCTCGATGTTCACCGCCGATACGGACAGCGACCCCGAAACCGAAGGGATAGCGCCGGATTTGTACAGCGCCTGCTCGTACGGCCGCCATTCGCCGCGCACCAGCGAGAATTTCCCGAAGCGCAGGACGGCCGTTTCGCTGAACCCGGTCAGGAACGTGCGCATGAAGCGGATAGAGCTGAAGTCGTTAATCGTGCCGACTTTGTTCCGGTATTCCTTTATCGGTATCTTGAACTGGTACCAGGTGACATCTTCCCGCGTCCCGTTGGGCAGGCCTACGTTCGTCACGCGCTTGTCGACGATGTGATTCGTCCCCACCACCATATCCGCCGGACGGACGGAGACGTGATACTGGAAATACTTTTCATTTTCGTTCAGCGTATTGTCCTGATTGAAATCTTCCGCATCGGGAATCATTTTCGACGACGTGTCGTAAGCCTCCGGCGAATCGGCCGATTCCCTCGAATTGCCCTCCACGCCGTTGTAGCGCTTGTATCGCGTCAGGATGTCCGCACGCTGGCTGTCGTAATCCGACCCGCGGAAATAGTGGTAATCGTCGCCGCCGGGGTCGTTGAGAGGCGAAAAAGGGTCGTTTTCCATCTGCAGCACCGTCTCCGGCGCCAGTTTGCCGCGCATCCGGCTGATATAGTCGGCGTATGCGGGAAAAGCGCCGCTCCGTTCCTCGCTCGACGATATGCCGTTCAGTCCCACATCCTGCAGGGCGCGCGCCCCCGCGCTGTTGTCGAAAGCGTACACCGTGCTCTGCTGTTTGGGCACTTTGCCCCAGACCGTCGTGTCGACCTGCGTCACGTCGCCGTTCACGGGCAGTCCGTTCTCGAAAAACTTCTTTTCGTCCTTCAGGATATCCTCCGATATTTCGCCGAGGTTGAAGTACAGGTCGCCGCCCCCGTGATTCGGATTGTGGATAAACGGGTCCATCACCCAAAATTCGATAAACTGGATATTCGCCTTTTCAAAATCCGTCTGGTCGAGGTTGCGCATGATGCCTCCCCAGCGTTTTTCGGGGTTCATCAGCGTTCCGTCGCCGTTGATGTTGTCGGCGTCCAGGTTGTAGGGGCCGCGTTCGTTCGGATAGTAAGCCAGGTTGAGCACATTCAGGTAGCTGTTTTCATTGTACAGCTGGTCTCTGTTCGGAAACAGTTCCCTCACCTGGACGGCGCGCACGTAGTGGTTCGACAGGTCGTCGTCGCTCATGTACGGGGGCCGCAGCGAGGAATTGCGGCGGGTGAACAGCCCGTCGATATAGTACCACGCCAGCAGCGCGCGGTTTTTCCCGTAATCGATGTTATTTGCAAGGCTCGCTTCGGGAAACATTGCCGTCGTCCGGTTGTCGTCGTAGGGAACGCTCGAAAAATTCCAGAAGTAGGGATTGAGCAGGTCAAATTCGCTCTGGGTGGATTCAAAATCGTCAAGATATGAGTACTCGCCGGTGTACCGGTTCTGATAGTGGCCGGCAATGAGATGCGCAAACTCGGCGTTGATGGAAAACGTGCTCGGCTGCGTGAGCGAAAGCAGCGGCAGCTTGTCGAACATGTTCGTAATCCACTGGCTCTCGCCCTTGTAGTCCATATTGACGCCCCAGAGCGTGTTTTTCACCGATTCGCTCCCGAACGAGGTCTTCGTCGTCAGCGGCATTTCCGACAGGTGCATGACGGTCGTGCCTACGTTGAAATTCTTCGAAAACTCGTAATTCAAATCCGTCCCGAACATTGTTTTCCGCTGCGTGCCGAACGAGGACTGGTCTTCCAGCGAAACGTTTATGGCCGCGTTGCTCGACATCAGGTTCTCGTTCAGTATCGAAACCGTACCGGAGCTGTAATTGACGATATAATCCACATTCTCCGTCAGAATGATGCCGTTGGCGCGGACGATAACCGACCCTCTCGCCACGTTCGAGGCGTTGAGCTGTATCACACTGGACGACGACCCGGAGTACTTCCCGCGCAGCAGGAACTTGTTCTTCTCCGCAATCTGCCGCGCGACGGTCAGCGTGGAATCGTACAGTTCCTGATAGACGTACTTGTCCGCTATCGCGTCGTTTCCTATCTGTCCGCGGAGATGCGACCCGAAAGGCTCAATCACCGGGAATATGATCCGTCCCATGTTCGACTGGATGGTATAGCCCTCGACGAAATCGAAGAATCCGTCTCCGCCCGCGTCTCCGTTGCGAACGACCTCATTGTTGGAGTTCAGGCGGTCCAGGTTCATCACCTTGAGCAGCGTCCGGCCCTTTATGTCGCCCTCGGGAATCGTGTAGACATAAGCGCCTGCCGTATCGCTCTGGTAAACAATGTCGAGCCTGAACTTCTGCTTCTGTATCATGTTTCCGCCGATGCTGTATATGTTTTTCATCATCAGGTCCCAGACCGGCATCGACGGCGATAGCGAAGTCCCTTTCAGCAGTTTCAGGTACAGGCATTTGCTGGAGTTTTCATTGTTGTCGCTTGAGAACTCTCCCACCTGGTACACCGTTCCGTTGTACGTATATTCGAAAGCGATGGCGAGCACTTCGTCCGTTTGCAGCCAGGTGTTCAGGGAGAGGTATCCGAGTTGCGGATTCAGCGAGTATTCCTGCGGCGACAGCAGGCGGGCGCTTTCTATTTTCTCGTAATCCCGTCCGCCCTCCAGAAAACCGTCGAACGTCTGCGTGACGGAACTGATTTCGCGTGCGCCGGGGTAATTGCCGACCACCGTGCGGTACAGCGTGTTCGCCTCGTTGTAGGGCATCTTCTCGCCGCCCGAGGGGGTGAACTGGGGATTGCTGATGTGCTCCTGTTCGCCAAGGTCGGCAAATGCCACGATATTGCGCGCCTGCCCGTAGTTGCTGCTCTTGTTCGTTATCCAGACTTCGACGCGGTTGATGGAAACGGAGGAGGAGATATACGGCAGTTTGGACAGGGCCTTGTCGTAAGTGTCGCGGAAATAGTGCGCAAGAAAATAGTGCCGGTTCTCGTCGTATTTATCTACCGCTATTTCAAAATCGGTCAGCTGCGAGCCGCCTTTCGAAGCAATGCTCCTCGAATCGGATTCCTGCTGAGCGATGAGCGCTTTCACGCGCAGCTTGCCGAACTGCAACTCCGTCCTGACGCCAAACAGCGCCGCCCCGCCGCGTATCAGCGAATTGTTGGTCGTCATGCTCACGTGCCCGCCCTCCAGCGATTTGATGATTTCATCCTCCTCGCCCTGGTATGCAAGTTTCAGTTTCGAGGCGTCGTAATCAAACACCGCCCCGGTATTGTAGTTCATGTCGAAACCAATCTTCGTCCCCACCGAGGCGCGCATGTTCATCTGCACGTCCGTGTTGAAGTTGAAAAACGTGCGGCTGCGCGATTTCTCCGGCAGCGACGGATTGTTTGTCTTGCTCGTCTTGAACCCGAGGTCCAGTCCGAGCGTGCCCTGCGACCGAAACCGCACGCCTCCGGGGCCGAACAGCTTGTCGATACCGGCAACGTCAAACTGCATGTCCATCAGGCTGAACTGGTTCGCCCCCTTCCCGTCCGGCCCCAGGCTGTCAAGGGCAGCCCTGTTCCGCTCGTAAAAATAGCGCCTCAGCGACTGTTCCATCGTATATTTCTGATATTCTTCGGGCGACATCCGCAGCGGAACGCCCAGGTCAATATCTCCGACCCGCGACCGTATCAGGTACGCCCCCGACCGTATATCGTATTCCGTCTCCGTCTTGAGATTTTCCGGGTCGCGCAGGTCGGAAGCCGACCCCCTGTTCAGGTCTTCATATTCTTCGGGAACCGTTTTCTTCACAGGCATGCGGGGTTTTGCCACCGTATCGTCCGGCATCGTCCGTTCCGGTTCAGGCACGCCGGAGGGCAACGGCATATCCGCCCGAAAGACAGGATATCCGGCATGAAGCGCAAACATCCCCCACAGACATGCGATAACCGTTATAATATATTTGATTCCCTTTTTCATTAAAAGCCGTTACAACGAACGATAAATTATAAATTGACCATTAATCATTAATCACTAATCACTAAAAATCAAAGCCTCTTCAGCGCATCCTTTATTACCTGTTCGACCGTTGTCGCCGCCGACTGTTTCAGTATGGAGGCAACGACCTTCTGCGACGGCGCTTTCTGAAAGCCAAGCATCACGAGCGCCGCCACGGCGCCCTCCTCCGTCTCGGAGCGTCCGCCAGCCGGCGTTCTGTACTTTTCGTCCATACCCTCCGTCGCCTTCACCTTGTTTTTCAAATCAACCACGATGCGTTGCGCCGTTTTACTGCCGATACCCTTTATGGTCGTGAGGCTGACGTCGTCGCCCGACGCAATCACGCCGACAAGTTCCTCCGGCGGCAGCGACGACAAAATCATCCGTGCCGTATTGGGGCCGACGCCCGAAACGGACGTGAGCAGCAGAAACAGTTCCCGTTCACGGCGGGTTGCAAAGCCAAACAGCAGGTGCGCATCCTCGCGGATCACCTCGTGCACGTAAACCTTCCCCTCCCGGCAGCCGTTAAAGGCGCTGTAAGTGGTAAGCGATATGTTTATTTCATAACCTATCCCGCTACATTCCATTACCACTTGCGCAGGCAGCAGTTCGACGATTTCACCTTTTATGTATTCTATCATATTTTGCATTATTAGACAATGATACCGAAATATAACGCGAAAAACGCCAAAAACGTATATTTTCATACAAAAAAATAAAACAGGCGGTTAATATTTCAGCCTCCCCGCC
>JAIRYY010000302.1 GCA_031267485.1 Tannerella sp. | reverse complement strand
AATTTCGTCTGCACTACTATTTGATTCATCACTCCCGGATTTGCTTACCAAATTCTTAACAAGGCCGCCTGCTGCATTTCCCAAAAATCCATCTCCCAAAAGCTCTTTCGCTGCCCCTTCAAGGAAACTTCCTGTAATATCTCTCATTATACCCATAATTGTATTATTTTATATTATTAAATTTATCCTCTATCAATTCAATATCAAACGAATACAGCATACATTCTATGCTGTCTGGCGGTGTTTGGTCATGGAGCATAAAAAAGGGCACCGCACTCTTTTTTTCTTATCTATTCAGTTGGCTCTGGCAAGCCGGGGTTTCGGAATAGGAAAAAAATCAGTTCGCGCCCGTAACGGAGACAAACTTGCCTGACTTCATTATCCCAACCCCTCTTAAAATCTGCCAGATTTAACTGAACGGAATAATTGTCGTGCATGTATAATATATTTTGCAATGCAGGCTATTATAGTTTTTATCATCCTATAACAACGTTCTTATTGCGTTGCAAAAGAACAAAAAGTATTTGATATTTGCAATAGCCGCCGCTAAAAAATATCACGAACTGACGTTTTTTTTTCTTCATGCTGCAAAAATAGATACACATTGCGCCAAATCAAGCTGTCGATATCCCTGAGCATTTCGTCTGTTATATCCTCATGCATACGCTATTAATTTATAATCCATAATCGGAACAGAAAAAAAGACAGTTCGTGCCAATATTGGATACAAACCTGCCTGACTTCATCATTCCCAATCCCTCTTAAAATTTGCCAGATTCAACTGAACAGGATGATGGCCATGCAGTCTGCAATATTTTGCAACTTAATGATTACTAAACAGCAACATTATATTCGCGGTACAGAAACAAAAAAAATATTCAATATGCGCGATACCGCCGTCACAAAATATCACGAACTGTCTCATTCGTGCTGCAAAAATAGATACACACTGTGCCAAATCGGCGCACAACATCGCTTTTTTTTACTATTATCGGACGAAAACGCCTGTTATCGCCTGTAGTCCGTATTCAATAATTTATCAATAACAGCTATGTGTCCCTTTTCTTCTTTCCCCTGCGGATGCGGAGATACAATATAAATGGTATCCCCGATCCGGTACACACACGTTTTATACCTGTCCCAAACTTCCGTGGCCACACATTCGGGAGCCTTGCCGTCATTCAAATACTTCAGGAAACAACATTCCCAATCGTAAGTGAACATCACCACGTGTTTGGGTGACAGTATTTCTATTTCCTTCTCAAGAATCTTTTTGCAGACGGCAAGCTGTTCCCCGCGAAGCCGGCTATCCGGATTCCCTTTTTTTATGTAGGGCGATAATTTGTATAAGTTGCTCCATGCAACATGTGCATACCAATCTTCGGGATAGAGGCGCCGGCTCACGCCTTTTATCACTCTCCAGAAAGCGGATTTTCTTGTGTTATACTCCCGCCTGTTTCCTTCCAGCGTATCTACCCATCGCATCTGGTCGTCCCGGTCAAAGATTCTCCCGCACGAATCCCCAAACAGGACGTTTATATCCGTACTGTCGGAAAGCCATCCATTTGTGGCTTTACCGACAAACAGGATTCCCTCCTTTTCCTTTTCGGGAAATTCGGAACCCCATTGCGCACAAAAGGCGCAGAGGTCTTCAGGCGAATTGCCGGCAGGATTTCTTTTCAACAATTCTCCGTACAGGGGCAACAGGGCGCTTTTTAATTTTCCATTCAGTTTCATACTGTTACAAAAAGAATACGCGCCTACTCTGTGCGGTTTTCGGCTTGTCCGGCGGTGTAAACAGGGGGATAAAAAAAAGGACACCGCACTCTTTCTTCCTTATTCATTCCGTCAACTCCGGCAAGCCCGGGAATGAAACAGGTAAAAACAGTCTGTGTCCTTAAGGGATACAAACCTGTTTGACTTATCATTCACGTTCCCTCTTAATCTGCCAGATTCAACTGAATGGAACAATTGTCTTACAAGTATGCAATATTTTGTAATTTAAGCCATTACAGCCTTTATTACGCAACAGTGATATTAATTCCGCGGTAAAATTACATGAATATACCGAGACTTCCAAGCGTGCGGATGAAATAGTTCTTTTTTTACGGGTTTTACTTCGATAACTCGCTGACGTTTAAAAGTGTTGAAAATATTAGAATATGTAGCAGCCGAACCTGCCAAAAAATCAGTGACGTATACGGAAACTCTACAATTATGGCCTGATTGTTGCTTAAACATTTCGGATTTACCATGAAATATTTTGTTTTTTTATTACCTTTGCCGACCTAAAAGACATGATATATGCGAATTGATATACTTACCGTGTTGCCCGAAATGATTGACGGGATGCTGCATTGCTCCATTCTAAAGCGTGCGCGGGACAAGGGGCTGGTGGAAATCTGCCTGCACAATCTCAGGGATTATACGACCAACAAATGGCGGCGCGTGGATGATTACCCGTTTGGAGGAGAGGCCGGTATGGTCATGCAGATAGAGCCTGTCGACAGGGCTATATCCGCACTGACGGCGGAGCGGGGTTATGATGAGATTATTTATACGTCTCCCGACGGCGAACTGTTTGACCAGCCGATGGCGAACCGCCTGTCCATGCTCGAAAATATCATCATACTGTGCGGTCATTATAAGGGCGTTGACTATCGTATCAGGGAGCATTTGATTACGCGGGAAATATCGATTGGCGACTATGTGCTTACCGGCGGCGAACCGGCGGCGGCGGTGATTGCCGACGCTACCGTAAGGCTTATTCCCGGCGTCATTGGCGACGAACAGAGCGCCCTCTCCGATTCCTTTCAGGACGGCCTCCTTGCACCGCCCGTGTATACGCGCCCGGCGGAATACAAGGGCTGGAATGTGCCGGAAATACTGCTTTCCGGCCATGAGCGCAAAATTCAGGAATGGCGGATGCAGCAGTCGCAGGAGCGGACTGAACGGCTGCGTCCCGGACTTTTGTCGAAGACGACCAAATTAACAATTTAAATTATATGTAAAATGAAAAAGAACATTATCCTGTTGTCCGTTTTATGCTGTGTTGCGGCAATAACGGCATGTAAAGAGAAAAGCGCTTACGAATATCCGTTCCGGAATCCGGATTTGAGCATTGATGAACGCATCGAAGACGTCATCGGACGTCTCACCGTCGAGGAGAAAGTTGGGCAGATGATGAACCGGACGCCGGCCATAGAGCGGCTGGGCATACCGGAATACGACTGGTGGAACGAGGCTTTGCACGGTGTCGCCCGCGCCGGCCGCGCCACCGTTTTCCCGCAGTCGATTGCAATGGCGGCGACATTCGATGAGGATGCGTTGCTGAAAACTTTTACGATGGTCAGCGACGAGGCGCGCGCCAAGTATCACAATTATCAGAAGGAAAAGGAATATGACCGCTACAAGGGGCTTACGTTCTGGACGCCGAACATCAATATCTTCCGCGACCCGCGCTGGGGGCGCGGTATGGAGACTTACGGCGAAGACCCGTTCCTCACTTCACGCCTCGGACTTGCCGTTGTGAGGGGTCTGCAGGGCGACGACCCGAAGTATTTCAAGAGCCATGCCTGTGCGAAGCATTATGCCGTGCACAGCGGACCGGAATGGAACCGCCACGAGTTTGACGTCACCGTCTCGCCCCGCGACCTTTACCAGACTTACCTGCCCGCTTTCGAAACGCTCGTCAGGGAGGGCAACGTGCAGGAGGTGATGTGCGCATACAACCGCTACGAGGGGATGCCCTGCTGCGGAAGCGACAAGCTGCTGGTGAACATCCTGCGCAACGACTGGGGATATGAAAACATCATCCTGTCCGACTGCGGGGCGATTGACGATTTCTGGAAAAAGGACGCAAACACACCCCGCCACGAGACGCATCCCGACCGCGAATCGGCATCGGTTGCCGCCGTGCGCGCCGGTACCGACCTTGAGTGTGGCGGAAGCTACGGCGTACTCCTCGAAGCCGTCAGGAACGGGAGTATAAAGGAAGAAGAGCTGGACGTTTCTCTGCGCCGCCTGTTCAGGGGACGTTTCGAGCTGGGGATGTTCGACCCGGACGAGCGTGTGCCGTACGCCTCCATACCGTACAGTGTCGTTGAATCTTCCGAACACGTCGCGCAGGCGCTCGAAATGGCGCACAAAAGCATGGTTCTGCTCAAAAACGGCGCTTTGGCCGGCGGGAAGACGGCGTTGCCGCTGAGTAAAAGCATTAAAAAGATAGTGGTTACAGGCCCCAACGCTGCCGACTCGACGATGCTGTGGGCTAACTACAACGGTTTCCCGACGCATACGGAAACAATCCTGGAGGGGATACGGAACAAGGCGCCGGACGCGGAAGTCGTATACGAGCCGGGATGCAATCATACGGACAACATCATGTTCAACAGCCTGGGCGGATATGTCACATCGGGCGGTCAGAACGGCATGAGCGCCGAGTTTTTCAACAACACGGGATTTGAGGGCGAGCCTGTTCACCGCGGGATTGTGTCGGACATCCATTACACGACGGGCGGAAACACGCAGTTCGCGCCGAACGTCAACCTGACCGATTTCACCGCCCGCTTCACGGGTGAATTTGAATCGCCCGTGTCGGGTGACGTGACGTTCAACCTGTCCGGCAACGACGGCTTCCGCCTGTTTATCGGCAGCGATACCGTGATGCAGTCGTGGACAAACGAATACGGCCGGAAAATGAACTATACGCTGAAAGCGGAACAGGGGAAAAAGTACTCCCTTAAAATCGAATACATACAGAAAATCGGCGGCGCCGACCTCAACTTTGAAATGGGTTATTACAAGCCCGTCGACCTGTCGGAGACGGTGGCAAAAGTGCAGGATGCCGATGTCATCATCTTTGTCGGAGGGCTGTCCCCGCGCCTTGAGGGGGAGGAGATGCCGATTCTCATCGACGGCTTCAAGAAGGGAGACCGCACGAAGATTGAACTTCCCGCAATACAGCTTGACATGCTGAAAGCGCTGAAGACGACAGGCAAGCCCGTCATTTTCGTCGTATGCGCGGGAAGCGCGCTGGCCCTTGCGCAGGAGCACGAAACGGCGGATGCCATCCTGAACGCATGGTACGGCGGACAGACGGCCGGAACGGCGGTGGCGGACATCCTGTTCGGCGATTACAACCCGTCGGGCAAACTGCCGGTGACGTTTTACCGCTCGACGTCGCAACTTCCGGATTTCGAGGACTACGAGATGAAGGGACGTACCTACCGCTACATGACCGAAGCCCCGCTTTACCCGTTCGGATATGGCCTCAGCTACACGACATTCGAGTTTGACGGGGCAACGTTGTCGGCTTCCGAAATAGAGGCAGACCAGACTGTCACCCTGACGGTGCCGGTCAAAAATACGGGCGCCGCCGACGGCGATGAAGTGGTGCAGGTATACGTGAAAAATCCGAACGACCCCGACGGCCCGGTAAAGGCGCTGAAAGGCTTCAGCCGCATACACGTAAAGGCGGGCGATACGGAGAACGCCGTCATCACGCTCGAACCGAAAGCGTTCTATTCGTTCAACGACGCAAAGCAGATACTGGAAATCCGCCCCGGCAAATACTACATTCTCTACGGCAACTCGTCGGACGGCAAAGACCTGCGGCAGCTGGAACTTACCATAAGGGAATAACGTATTATTATCATTCTTTTTACTACATTTGCAGCCGAAATGAAGGTAGCCATCATAAAATACAACGCAGGCAACATTTATTCCGTGAACCACGGATTGAAAAGAATCGGAGTGACGCCCGTCATAACCGACGACCCGGCAATCATACGGACTGCCGACAGGGTTGTATTCCCCGGACAGGGAGAGGCGAGCACGACCATGAGCTACCTGCGCGGACGTGGCCTTGACCGGCTGATATGCGAACTGAAACAGCCGGTATTGGGCATTTGCATCGGCATGCAGCTGATGTGCAGCCATTCGGAAGAAGGCGATACCGGCTGTTTCGGCATCTTCGACGCCTGCGTCAGGCGGTTTGTCCCGCAGCGGCATGAGGACAAGGTGCCGCACATGGGATGGAACTCGCTGGCCGGTATGAAAGGACGCCTTTTCGACGGACTGCCGGACAGTCCGTATGTGTATTTTGTACACAGTTATTACGTCTCCGTGACGGGCGATACGGCGGCGACGGGCGATTACATTCATCCGTTCAGCGCGGCGATGCACCGGGATAATTTTTATGCGACACAGTTCCACCCCGAAAAAAGCGGAAGCACAGGGGAGGTTATTTTGAGAAACTTTATAAACCTGTAATGCGATGAAGATAGAGCTTATTCCTGCCATTGACGTCATTGACGGAAAGTGCGTGCGCCTGACGCAGGGCGACTACGGTTCCAAAAAGATTTACGGAGAAGACCCGTCCGAGGTTGCAAAGTCGTTCGAGGACTGCGGCATCAGGCGGCTGCACGTCGTCGACCTCGACGGCGCACGCGAGGGGAAAATCGTCAACTTCCGGGTACTGGAGCGCATCGCGACCCGGACGTCGCTGGTGATTGACTTCGGCGGAGGCCTCAAGTGCGACAAAGACCTTGAAATGGCTTTCGACTGCGGAGCGCAGATGGTTACGGGCGGAAGTATTGCCGTGAAATCTCCGTCCACATTCCTCGAATGGCTGGAACGCTTCGGCGGCGAGCGCATCATCCTGGGCGCCGACGCAAGGGACGGAAAGATTGCCGTCGGCGGCTGGCAGGAGACAACGGCCAGAGAGCTTGTTCCTTTCATCGAAGAATATCACCGCAGGGGGATAACGAAAGTAATCTGTACGGACATCGGACGCGACGGCATGCTTCAGGGGCCATCCACCGGGCTGTACCGGGAAATTCGGCGCGCGGCGCCGGAGGTCTATCTCATCGCAAGCGGGGGCGTCAGTTCCGTAAGCGACATTGAAGAACTTGATGCGGCGGGCGTCCAGGCCGTCATTTTCGGCAAAGCCGTTTATGAGGGGAAGATAACGCTCAAAGAACTTGGGAAATTAGTGGAGAACAGTCCGCAGGTTACGCGGATTTTCACAGGTAAATCAATTATCAGTTAGATTAAATGTTGGCAAAACGTATCATACCCTGTTTGGATGTAAAGGACGGGACGACCGTAAAGGGCGTCAACTTCGTCAACTTCCGCGATGCGGGCGACCCGGTGGAGCTGGGGGCGGAGTACAGCCGCCAGGGTGCGGACGAACTCGTGTACCTGGATATTACCGCCTCGCACGAGGGGCGTAAGACGTTCACGGAGCTGGTGAGGAAAGTGGCGGCGAACATCAACATCCCGTTTACCGTCGGGGGTGGCATCAACGAACTGTCCGACGTCGAACGGCTGTTGAACGCCGGCGCCGACAAAATATCGGTCAACTCCGCAGCCATACGGCGGCCGGAACTCATCGACGAGATTGCCCGAAACTTCGGCAGTCAGGTCTGCGTAGCCGCTATCGACGCCTGCCTGGAAGAAGGCGAGTGGATTTGCTACCTGAACGGCGGACGCATCCCGACCGACCGGAAACTGTTTTGCTGGGCGGCCGAGGCCGAAAGTCGCGGAGCCGGTGAAATCCTGTTCACAAGCATGAATCACGACGGCGTGAAGGAAGGATATGCAAACGAAGCGCTGTCCACGCTTTCCGGCAAGCTGCATATCCCCATAATCGCTTCGGGAGGCGCCGGGAAAAAGGAAGACTTCCGCGATGTTTTCATCAAGGGCAGCGCCGACGCCGCGCTTGCAGCGAGCGTGTTTCATTTCGGAGAAATAAACATATCCGCACTGAAACGGTATCTCAGGGATGAAAAAGTCAACGTCAGATTAACGTAAATAAGAATCAAGTAACGTGAAATAAATAATATAGAATGATTATAAGCAAATGGAAGTACACATTTTGTCCCGACAGGAACAAAAAAACAGGACGCCCTTGTCCCGTCAGGGACAGAATGTCGGTAGAAAAAACCGGAGGCCTGTCCGACGCCGTGCCGTCAGGTACGGAATGTGGTGATTGTCACATAGCGTACCTGACGGCACGCGAAAAATGGGTTGCGGCCAATTTTTCTACCAACATTCTGTCCCGACGGGACAGAAAAACAAGACGCCCTTGTCCCGGCGGGACAAATCTTCGACCAACATTTTGTCCCCTAACGGGACAATCTTCTACCAACATTCTGTCCCTCACGGAACAGAAAAACCATTACATGTTATTTATTTCACGTTACTAAACAAGAGAAAAAATGAATCTGGATTATAACAAGATGGGCGGTTTAATCCCCGCAATCGTGCAGGACACGCAGACGGGCGCCGTGCTGATGATGGGATATATGAACGAAGAGGCGTACCGGACGACGGTTGCTTCGGGGAAAGTCACGTTCTACAGCCGCACGAAACAGCGGCTCTGGACGAAAGGCGAAACGAGCGGCAATTTCCTCAACGTGGTGAAAATACTTCCCGACTGCGACGGCGATGCGCTGCTCGTGAAAGTCAACCCCGCCGGGCCTACCGGCGCCGACACCTGCTTCGGCGAAACGAACAGAGGCGGCGTGTTTTTCCTGCAGTACCTGCAGGAGTTCATTACGCGGCGGTTCGAGGAGAAACCGGAGGGGTCATACACGACCGCCCTTTTCAACAGCGGCGTAAACCGCATGGCGCAGAAAGTCGGCGAGGAAGCCGTCGAGACGGTCATTGAAGCGACGAACGGAACCGGCGACAACCTCGTCTACGAGGCGGCCGACCTGGTTTACCATCTCATCGTGCTGCTGACAGGCAAAGGCTTCAGCATTGAGGATATTGCCGGGGAACTGAAAAAAAGACACAGGGAATAAGACGATGCTGATTCGACTGGAAGACATAGAAGTATGCCATGAGGAAAACGTCGTGCTGAGCAACGTTTCCATGACTTTGAACAAGGGCGAGTTCGTCTACCTGATAGGAAAGGTGGGCTCCGGCAAAAGCAGCCTGCTGAAAGCCCTGTACGGCGAAATACCTGTCCGCAGGGGGACTGCCTGCGTTGCGGGATATGACCTGCGGAAGATAAAAAGCCGCAAGATACCCTATCTCCGCAGAAAACTCGGCATCGTGTTCCAGGACTTTCAGCTGCTGATTGACCGTTCGGCCATTAAGAACCTCGAATTTGTGCTGAGAGCGACGGGATGGAAAAACAGCGGCGAGATAAGGCGGCGTATCGCTGACGTGCTCGAACAGGTGGGGATGCCCAACAAGGGTTATAAAATGCCTCACGAGCTGTCGGGCGGCGAACAGCAGCGCATAGCGATTGCGCGCGCGTTGCTGAACATGCCGGAAATCATACTGGCTGACGAGCCGACGGGCAATCTGGACCCGGAGACGAGCGGACAGATTGTGCAGTTGCTGCACGATATATGCAGCAGCGGAACGGCGGTGGTGATGACGACGCACAACTATAATATCGTAAAAGCGTTTCCGGCGCGCGTCATCAGGTGCGAGAACGACGGACTGCATCATCTTGAGCCGGGCGCCCCGCTCGGCGGCGAAGAACCGGAATTATGAATATAATTAGTAACGTGAAATAATAATATATAATGAATATAGACAAACTGAAGTATACGATTTGTCCCGGACGGGACAAAATGTTGGTAGAAGATGAAACACGAAGCCTCACCTCCCGTCCTGTAGGGACGGAATGTGATATGTCGGTTTTATTCCACATTCCGTCCCGTACGGGACGGGGAAGATGGGGTGAGAGGACGTTTTCTACCGACATATTGTCCCTCCGGGACAGAGAATCCATTACAAGTTATTTATTTTATTTAAACACAGAAGAAAAATGAAAGTTTTGAAGTTCGGAGGAACATCCGTAGGTTCGGCGCAGCGGATGAAAGACGTGGCCGGATTGATTTGCGACGGAGAGCAAAAGGTTGTGGTGCTGTCGGCCATGTCGGGCACGACAAATTCCTTAGTTGAGATTTCGGATTACCTGTACAGAAAGAATCACGACGGCGCGAACGAGGTCGTCAACCGCCTGGCCGATAAGTATGCCGGCGTCATCGGCGAACTGTACCGCACACAGGAGTACAGGGACAGGGCGGGCGAACTTGTCATGTCCTGCCTGGACGGTATCCGCTCTCTGGTCAAGGACCTCTTCACGCTGTTCGAAGAGCGCGTCATCGTTGCGCAGGGCGAGATGATGTCCACCGGCATGATGAACCTTTATCTCAACGAAATGGGCGTCAAATCCGTCATTATCCCGGCGCTGGACTACATGCGGACGGATAAAAATGCGGAGCCGGACTCCGTTTACATTCGGGAAAAACTCAGCAGCCTGCTGGCGGAAAACCCGGACGCCGACCTTTACATCACGCAGGGCTTCATCTGCCGCAATGCATATAACGAAATAGACAACCTGCAACGGGGCGGAAGCGACTACACCGCTTCGCTGGTCGGGGCGGCGATTCGCGCCGGAGAGATTCAGATATGGACGGACATAGACGGGATGCACAATAACGACCCGCGAGTTGTCGACCATACTTCGCCCGTGCGTCACCTGAATTTCGACGAAGCGGCCGAACTGGCCTATTTCGGCGCCAAAATACTTCACCCTACCTGCATCCTGCCGGCCAAACTGAACAACATTCCCGTCCGCCTGCTGAACACGATGCAGCCGGACGCGCCGGGAACAACGATTTCCAACGACATGGAAAAGGGAAAAATAAAAGCGGTCGCCGCAAAAGACAATATCATTTCCATTAAGGTGAAAAGCGGACGCATGCTGCTTGCAACCGGTTTCCTGCGCAAGGTTTTTGAGATATTCGAGACGCACCGCACGCCGATAGACATGGTCACGACATCCGAAGTGGGCGTTTCCGTTACGGTTGACAGTCCCGGACGCATAGAGGAAATCGTAAACGACCTGAAAAAATACGGCACCGTCACGGTCGACAGGGACATGGTCATCATCTGCGTCGTGGGCGACCTGGAATGGGAGAACCTCGGATTCGAAGCCCGGATTATCGCCGCGCTCGGGGACGTCCCGGTACGCATGATTTCGTATGGCGGCAGCAATTTCAACGTATCGCTGCTGGTCCGGTCGGCCGATAAAAAACGCGCCCTGCAGGCCTTGAGCGAGCATTTGTTTCATTCTTAAGTAACATGAAATAAATCAAATAATCATGGTTTTAAGCAAATTGAAATATCCGTCGCCAGCGAAAGTGCAAGCCGACGCGTCGGATTTCTTGCCGCAGCCTGCGGGAAGGTTTCCGACGCGTCGGATTTCTTGCCGCAGCCTGCGGGAAGGTTTTCTTCGTGTCGGATTTCTCGCCGCAGCCTGCGGGAAGGTCATCTTCGTGTCGGATTTCATGCCGCAAACCTGCGGGAAGGTTTCCGACGCGTCGGATTTCTCGTCGGAAATCTTCAGGAAGGTTTCCGACGCGCCGGATTTCTTGCCGGAAATCTTCGGGAAGGTTTCCGACGCGCCAAATTTCTCGCCGGAACCTCCGGGAAAGAATCCGACTCATACTTTGCGCGGCATGGTTATACGGGATAACAGCGGAATGTCGCATCCCGTCACCGGCGACGACGATACGATTACAAAACAACAGTTACAGGGGTGCATTCCAAATTGTCGCATCCCGTCATTGCGAGGAACGAAGCAATCCATGCACAGGCGGTCGTCCGGGCTGCACAGCCTGTGCCTGGATTGCTTCGCTCCGCTCGCAATGACGGGGTGGGGGATGCCCGCAATGCCGGGGCGAGGTCTTGCGATGCCGGTGGACGCTGTTCGCAATAGCTGGAGGGCTGGTTTGGGTATTATATCGAGTATTCATTTTATTTTTATTACATTAATTAAATCAAAAGCAGTATGATAAAAGGAACTTTTCCCACCGGGAAATTCGAACACATGCAAACGCCGTTCTACTATTACGACATGGCCCTGCTGCAGGACACGCTGAACGTCATCAGGACGGAAACGGGGAAATATGGCTATCATCAGCATTATGCCGTGAAGGCGAACG
>JAIRYY010000270.1 GCA_031267485.1 Tannerella sp. | reverse complement strand
CCGACAGTGAATTTCTCGCACTGGCAAACAACATCAACGACCGGTCGGCCGTCCACGTCACGGACTGGAAGCTCGACGCCGATCAGGTCTCCGCGCTGAAAGTGCTGGTGACGAACGCCAACGCCGCCTATGCGGCCAACAATGAAATCGCCACGCGCAACCTTACGACCTCGGTCGCGAAAAAATATGCCTTCAGCGAACTGAAAAACTTCCTGAGCGTCTATATCAACGCGCTCGAAGGCAACCTGCACGTGCCCGACGAGGCGCTCGGCGTGATGGGTCTCCGTCCGCGGCATCGCCGTGCCCGCAAACCGCTGGACATCCCGAAGGTCGCGCCGGTCATGAGCGTGACACGGCAGCACGACGAGCTGACGGTCTACGTTTCGCAGCCCGAATACAACCATCCCGCGGCAAGCGTGGCGTCCGAAAAGTACGGCGGCTTTGCGCTCAGGTGGCGGTTCGAGGACGAAACCGAATATCGCACCGTCAACTCCACACGTCTGCATCTCACGCTGTTGTTTGAAGGCAAGGACGAAACACGACGCGTCGTTCTCTCGGCCGCCTTCGTCAATCCCCGTCTGCAGACGGGACCGTGGAGCGACGACATCACGGAGGTCATCGGGTAGGCGCTTTATTTAAACACGGAGGGCACGGAGAACACAAAGAGAATATAACAGGACACAAAGAATATATAATGTATGAAACCGTTTCGCCTTCGGAATGGAAAATGAGGATCAATCTCCTTTGTGTCCTCCGTGCTCTCCGTGTTTGAAAAAAAAATTCCTCTCCGTGTTCTCCATGTTAAACAATTTCCCCATTAAAAATCAGACACAAATATAAACATCATGATCCGAAAACTCCTCCTTCTCTCCACCCTCGCCACCACCCTCGCAGCCGGAATGCAGGCGCAGCAGCGCTTTATGGACCACCTCTACGACGGTTTCATCGAAAACACCGCCGTCTTCGAATGGAATCAGGAAGAGGGACGCGCCTTCTTCATCCCCGAAAAACGCCTCCCGCTGAACGGCGACTGGAAATTCTACTGGAGCGACACGCCCGAAGGCATCCCGCGCGACTTCTTCGACGTCGCTTTCAACGACCGCCGGTGGGACGTCATACCCGTGCCCTCCAACTGGGAGATGCAGGGATACGGCGACCCGCTGTTCCGCAACGTGCACGCGCCCTTCAAGGCAAATCCCCCCTTCGTGCCGCGTGAATACAATCCCGCCGGCGCTTACCGGAAAACGTTTTCGCTGCCCGCCTCATGGCGCGGCGAACAGGTCTTTCTCCGCTTCGAAAAGACGGCTTCCGCCTCCTTCATCTGGATCAACGGACAGGAAGCGGGATATAACGAAGGCGGACAGGAACCGGCGGAATACAACATCACGCCCTTCCTCAAACCGGGAAAAAATACGGTCGCGGCGCTCGTCGTCAAATATTCCGACGGATACTATCTCGAAGGACAGGACTACTGGCGCCTGGCCGGCATCTTCGACGACGTATGGCTCTACGCCGCTCCCCCCGTCCGCCTCTTCGACTGGCAGATCATCACCGACCTCGACGAGACCTGCACCGATGCACGCCTGAAAATCACCGCCGACGTGAAAAACTACGGCGCCGCCACATCCGCGGAATACATCCTGAAAGCCCTCCTGCTCGACGACGACGGCCATACGGTTGCCGAACTCGAAAGCCCCGCCTTCCGGCTCGATGCGCTGAGCCGCAAACCGGTCACGGCAGAAACCACCGTCGCCCGTCCCCGCAAATGGACCGCCGAAACACCCGACCTCTACACCCTGAAAATGCAGCTGCTCGCCGCCGGCAACCGTCCGGCCGACAATGCGCAGCTGCGCATCGGATTCAAGAAAACGGAAATACGCGACGGCGTCTTCCTCCTCAACGGCGTACCGCTCAAGGTAAACGCCATCAACTCGCACATGCAGCATCCCGACCGCGGACACGTCATCGACGAAGAAACCGTCCGCAAAGACTTCGCCATCCTGAAGCAGTTCAACTTCAACGCCGTCCGCACCTCCCACTATCCGCCCGTAAACCGCTACCTCGAACTGGCCGACGAATACGGCCTCTACATCATCGACGAAGCCGGCGTCGAAGCGCACGCCACCGAATACGTATCCGCCGATCCGGCCTTCACCCCCATGTATCGCGAACGCGTGCGGCGGATGGTGCTCCGCGACCGCAACCACCCCTCCGTCCTCTTCTGGAGCGCCGGAAACGAAAGCGGCGAAGGATTCAACATCACCGAAGTCATCGCCGAAGGACGCCGACACGACCCGACACGCTACTGGATGTACGGCGGCAACGCCTTCGCCCACCCGGCCGAAGACATCATCGGCCCCCGCTACCCCCTGCCGATGGAACTGGAGATGCAGATCGGCCTCTCGCCCGACGCCGCCGACCGCCGCCCCTCGTTCATGGACGAATACCTCTCCGTCGCCGGCAACGGAGGCGGCGGAATGGACGACTACTGGCGCGTCATCCACACCCATCCGCGCATCATGGGAGGCGCCATCTGGGACTTTGTCAGCACGGGCATCACGGAACCGGTACGCGCGCTGACCGACGACTCGCCCTTCCGCACCCCCGCACACCTCATGGGACGCGCCGCACGGGTCAAAAACGGCGCCGGAAAAGCGCTCGACCTGAACGGACACGACCAGTGGGTCGAAGTCTACCGAAGCGACAACGTCGAAATATGCACCGACCGGCTCACGCTGACCTGCCACGTCTTCCCCCGCAAACTGAACGGCAGCAGCGGCTCGCTGATCACCAAGGGAAACCATCAGTTCGGCCTCCGCCAAAAGGGGCGGGACTCGCTGGAATTCTACATCCACACCGACCGGCCGCACCGCCTGACCGCCGCCCTGCCGGACGACTGGCTATACAGCTGGCACCGCGTGACAGCCGTTTACGACGGCCGTGAGATGACCCTCTACCTCGACGCCCGTCCGCCCGTCCGCGCAAAAGCATCCGGAAACATAAAAAACTTCCCCTTCCCCGTCAACATCGGACGCAACGCCGAAATACACGGACAGGAAACGGACGTCTACCTCTGCGACGCGCAGCTGGACCATGTCGGCATCTTCGCGGATGCCCTGACGCCCGGACATCTGCAACCCGAAAAAGCCGTCCTCTGGCTTGATTTTGAAGAAGAAACCGACCGCGGCACATTCTTCAGCTACGGCATCGGCGCCCGCACGTACGGCAGCATCTGGCCCGACCGGCAAGTCCAGCCCGAGATGTGGCAGATGAAAAAAACCGTCCAGCCGCTCTCCTTCCGCCTCCTCGACGACGCCTCGGGAGAAGTCGAAGTGTGGAACCGCAACCATTTTACGCCGGCCTCCCGGTACGAAACCCGCTGGGCGCTGGAAGCCGACGGACAGACGCTGCAGCAGGGCGTCCTCACGCCGGACGTGCCTCCCCTGTCGAAAAAAATCATCCGCATCCCCTACTCCCGCCCGGAAATCAAACCGGACACGGAATACCGGATCAGCATCCGCTCGCTACTGAAAAAAGACGAACGCTGGGCAGCCGCCGGTCACGAAGTAGCCTGGGAACAGCTGGAACTGCCCTGGCGCCGTCCGTCCCCCTCCCCCGCCGGCGCGGACGGCTCAAAAGCCTCCCTGCAGGAAACGGAAGACGCCATCCGCGTGTCGGGCGACGGATTCGTCTACACGTTCGACCGCCGGACCGGACAGCTGCACTCCATCCTCCTGCACGGAAAGGAACTGCTGAAATCGCCCCTGAAGCTGAACGTCTGGCGGGCGCCCCTGGCCAACGAACAGGACGACTGGAACGCCGAGAATGCCGTGTCCGCAAACTGGAAAACAGGCTACGGACGGCAGGTGGCCACCGAATTCTACTCCACCGGAATCGATACGCTCACTTACGTCCCGCTCTCCGTCGAAAGCCTCGAAGCCGGCGGGAAAGTGCACATCCGCGTACGGAACATCTGCCTGACGGGCAACGGCGGACAGGGAAACCGGGATCTGTACATCCGGGACGCACAGTACAACGGGTTCGAAGAATCATACGACTACACCATCGACGGCGCCGGCCGGCTCACGCTCGGACATCAAATCCGTCCCTCCGGAAAAATGCCGCTCTGGCTGCCGCGCATCGGGCTGACCGTGAATTTCGACAGCAGCTTCGACCGCATCGAATGGTACGGACGCGGACCGCAGGAGAATTATCCCGACCGGAAAACAGGCTACAAACTGGGCATCTACCACGCCTCCGTGGACGAGATGTACGAACCCTACCTCCTTCCCCAGGACTATGGCCTGCGAACGGACAATCGCCACGTGCAACTCTCCGACCGGGAAGGCCGCGGCATCTCCTTCAAAATGAACCGGCTCTTCAACTTCAACGCCTACCCCTACTCCACCTCGCACCTGACGAAAGCGCGCTACACCTGTCAGCTCCAGAAGCAGGAAAGCATCACCTTCAACCTCGATTACGTCACCTCCGGCACAGGCTGCACCGCCCGCTCCATCCTCCCCGCCTACCGCGTCTACCCCCAGGCCTTCGACCGGGAGATCACCGTCACCCTTCATTACGGACCGGCGGAAAAAGAGGATTGCAGTATTGGAAATTTTTGCTAAATTTGCGGCTGAAAATCAAGAAAAAAACGATGATGGAGTGGACAAAGCTATTATCAGGCAAGCGGCTGGGAGTTGAAAGCTATCACGAGCGCAAGCACGAACGCACTAATTTTCAGCGCGATTATGACCGGCTGATTTTTTCCTCGCCGTTCCGCCGTCTGCAGAACAAGACGCAGGTCTTTCCGTTGCCGGGAAGCATTTTCGTTCATAACCGGCTAACGCACAGTCTTGAGGTTTCGTGCGTGGGGCGTTCGCTCGGGAAAAACATTTCTTCCCGCCTGATACAGAAATACGGCAATGCCGACGGCATTAACTTTTCGGAGATAGATTCCATTGTTTCGGCGGCATGTCTTGCGCACGATATGGGCAATCCTCCGTTCGGCCATTCCGGCGAGCGGGCTATTTCCGCCTATTTTACAGACGGTAAGGGGACGCAGTTCGAGCAGCAGGTGCGCGACGAGGGCGGTCGCTGGGAGGATTTCCTCTATTTCGAGGGGAACGCAAACGCGATGCGCCTGCTGACGCATCAGTTCATCGGACGCCGCGAAGGGGGTTTTGCTCTGACATACAGCACGCTGGCGTCTACGGTAAAATATCCCTTTGCTTCGACCTGCGCTACGAAAAAGAAATTCGGTTTTTTCCAGACGGAAGAGGACACGTATCTGCGTATCGCCGGCGAACTGGGAATCCCCGGCATTGACTCCGAAAAGGCGATATACGCGCGTTATCCGCTTGTTTACCTGGTGGAGGCGGCGGATGATATCTGTTACCAGATAATGGATATTGAGGATGCGCACAAACTGCGTCTGCTTACCAAAGACGAGGTGTTTGACCTCTTTCTGGGATTTTTCGAGGGGAAACGGCTCGAGGATATCCGCTATACGATGATGATGGTGAATGACACGAACGAACAGATTGCCTATCTCCGTTCATGTATCATCGGGCTTCTGGTCGATGAATGTACGCAGGAGTTTCTCGACCGGGAAGAACGGTTTCTGGAGGGCACGTACAACAAGCCGCTGATAGAGGGCGTCAGCAATATTGCCCGGAAAGCGTATAAAAGATGTTCCGAGGTGGCTTATGAAAAGATCTATGTGTCCCGCGATGTTGTGGATATCGAACTGGCGGGGTATCACATTTTCGGTTATTTGCTCGAGACGATTATCGATGCGATGATGAACCCGGAACATTCGTACAGCAAACTGCTGCTGAGCCGCGTGCCGGATCAGTACGACGTTTACGCACCTGCTACTTACGGGAAAATACAGTGCGCACTCGATTACATATCCGGAATGACGGATGTATACGCGCTTGACCTGTACCGAAAAATCACAGGCATGAGCCTGCCAGCCGTCTGATTAATGACTAGTAAATTAATGATTAGTGATTAATGATTAGTGATTAGTGGACAATGATTAATGATTAGTGATTAGTGAATTAATGATTAGTGATTAATGAACAATGATTAATGATTAATGATTAGTGAATTAGTGATTAGTGATTAATGGACAATGATTAGCGAATTAGTGATTAGTGGACAGTGGATAGTGATCTCTCTCTTAATTTTTAATTTTTAATTCTTAATTGATTATCTATGGGGAATAAATTTAAACGGATTCTTTTGAAGTTAAGCGGCGAATCGCTTGCGGGGAATAAACGGTACGGCATAGACGGGGCGCGTCTCGACGAGTATGCCGCACAGATAGGGGAAGTTGCCGGGATGGGCGTCCGGATCGGGATTGTCATAGGCGGCGGGAATATTTTCCGCGGATTAAGCGGTAGCGCCAAAGGTTTCGACCGTGTGAAAGGCGACCAGATGGGTATGCTGGCTACGGTGATCAACAGCCTTGCCTTGTGTTCCGCGCTCAATGCTATCGGCGTAAAAGCGTCGGTACTGACATCCATACGCATGGAGCCTGTCGGCGAATATTACAGTAAAAACCGCGCGATGGAACTGTTGCAGCAGGGGCATGTCGTGATCATTGCCGGAGGAACGGGTAATCCGTTTTTCACGACCGATACGGCAGCGGCCCTGCGCGGCATAGAAATCGAAGCGGATGTCCTGCTGAAGGGAACGCGCGTGGACGGCATCTACACGGCCGACCCGGAAAAAGACCCGTCAGCCGTGAAATTCGACGGGATCACATTCGACGAAATCTATCGCCGCAACCTCAGGGTAATGGATCTCACCGCCACCACGATGTGCAGGGAAAACAACCTGCCGCTCATCGTTTTCGACATGGACACCGCCGGGAATCTGAAAAAAATAATGACCGGCGAAAAAATCGGCACGATCGTCCGCAATTCGTGAAATATCTTCCGGCACAAGTAAACGGATGTCGCAAAAAGTAGAAAAAATGTTGCAATTGCGGACAGAAAGAAACAACGGGTTCGTTTATATGATTTTCAGCCTTACATTTGCATAAATCAAATAAAAATCGGATAATTATGAAAAGTGTAAAGTCAGGTATTTTTTTGGCGGGCATGTTTATCATGTTTTCATGCGCAAATGATTCGGCGGAGTCGTATGGATGGAAAATAAGTTATGATTCGGGCGCGAAAGGAGTGAGAATCGAGAGGAACTCAAGGACAGTATGCGATGACCTGTACGCATCCTATACGCTGGACGGGAAGACGGTTTCAACGAAAGAATACGCCGGCGCGCGGTTTGCGGAAGAAGACGTAAACGACGCGTTCGGGGCGGGGAAAGCCTTTGTCATCACCTACGAAACCCCCGGTCTGCCGCTCCTGAAACAGTCCTTTTACATTTATCCGGACAAAGACTATCTGCTCACCGAATTTTCGCTGGAGAACGGCGGGGAAAACATATCGTCGAACCGCATGTCTCCCGTCAACCTGGAACGGGTGGAGATCCTTCGGGAATCCGCGGAAAACAGGGCGCTGTTCGTTCCTTTCGACAACGACTGCTGGATACGTTACCGGTCGCATCCGCTGGACTTCAATACACTGACGAGCTACGAGGTTACGGCAGTGTTCGACAATGACAGCCGGAACGGGATTGTCGTCGGCTCGGTCGAACATGACAGCTGGAAATCTGCCGTAAAAATGACAGGCAACGGGTCAAACGGCCTCGGTTCGCTGGTTTGTTACGGCGGCGCAGCCGACACGCTGACGCGCGACACGAAACCGCACGGCGCGCTGTCCGGGAAGAAAATCAAGTCGCCCAAAGCGCTGCTGGGCGTTTTTGACGACTGGAGGGACGGACTGGAACAGTACGCGCTGGCAAATGCCGCCATAGCTCCGCCGAAAGCCTGGGACAAGGCCGTTCCTTTCGGCTGGAACAGCTGGGGCGTCCTGCAGTTCAATCTCACCTTTCCGAAAGCGATGGAAGTCTCCGCTTTCTTCCGCGACCACCTGCAGGGGAACGGATTCATAAACGCGGACAACACCCTCTATGTCGGCCTTGATTCCGGCTGGAACCGTTTTACGGAAGAGGAACTGAAAGCGTTCGTGCAGCGATGCCGGGAAAACGGACAGATTGCCGGAATCTACTGGACGCCGTTCACCGACTGGGGCAAAAGGCCGGAAGCGGCCGTGCGCGACGCCGAAACGTACCGGTTCGGGGATATTTACCTCTATGCCAACGGCAAACCGCAGGAACTGGACGGCGCCTACGCCATCGACCCGACGCATCCGGCCATCGAGGAACGGATGCGGAAAACGTCGGAACTGTTCCGCCGCTGCGGCTTCGAATACGTGAAAATGGACTTTATGACTCATGGCGCAATGGAAGCGGACAAATGGCACAATCCCGCAATACAGACGGGCATCCAGGCGTATAATTACGGCATGGAGCTGCTGAACAGATATTTCGGCGACATGTACATCAACCTGTCGATCTCGCCGATATTCCCCGCACACCATGCACAGTCGCGCCGTATTGCCTGTGATGCGTGGAACAGGATAAAGGACGTGGAATACACGATGAACGCCGTTTCATACGGCTGGTGGATCGACAAAGTATATCAGTACAACGACGCCGACCATGTCGTGCTGAGGGACGCAACCGAGGGAGAAAACCGGGCAAGGGTGACGTCGGCCGTGATCACCGGCCTGTACATATCGGGAGAAGATTACAGCCTGGAGGGAGACGCGGAAGGGAAGGAAAAAGCCCTGCGGTATCTGACCAACCCGGACATCAATCATATAGCCAACGGGATCACTTTCCGTCCGGTCGAGGGAAACGGGGTGGAATCCGAGCGCCAGTTCATGCGCGCGGAAGAGGACGGCACATACTACGTCTGTTTCAACTATGGGGAAAGCGACCTGAAAATAAACATCCCGCTGGAACGGCTCGGTCTTGATAAAGACAGGGAATACTCCGCCGCCGAACTCTGGAGCGGTACGGCCGTCGATTTGAAAAAAACGCTGGACATTCCCGCGAAAGACGTTGCCGTCGTATTCATAAGCGCCCCCGCGGCAGAATGACGCTCCGCTCCCCGTCCCTGCCTTTCGCGTTAATCATTGTATTTTTCGCGTTAACCGGAACGCGGGCGGTATTTTATCCTTTTTTAATGACTTTTGCGCCGTCAATCAAGAGGATTATATGCGAGATATAATGGAGAACATAAGCCCGGTCGGGCAGTCGGAACGCTACATGGTTCCGGATATTCTAAGAGGAATTGCA
>JAIRYY010000226.1 GCA_031267485.1 Tannerella sp. | reverse complement strand
AATCTCTAAAAACTCCAAATTCAAGGCTTGCGAGGAGCTAAAAGCGGAGTTTACTAATCGTAAATGAGCATTTTAGCGACGAAGCGTAACGCAGAAGTTGGGGTTTTTAGAGGTTCCCTCAATAAATAAATTGAAGAAATCATTAATATTATGTTTAGACTTTTTACTATATTATTATTATGTGTGATAACAATACCTGTTATTCATGCGGATGCATCGATATATGCGGATAAGTCGGTCTTATCGGAAGGCAAATGGGTCAAAATAAAGATTGATAAGACCGGATTTTACAAACTGACCTATGCCGAATTAAAGAAAAGGGGTTTCTCAAACCCTGAAAATGTCTCTATCCACGGTTATGGCGGCTTTCCGATGGAAGAGAATTTCTCCAAAGCAACATATATTGACGACCTGCCTTCAGTACCTGTATGGCGAGGTAGCGATTATCTGATATTTTATGGTAAAGGACTTGTTAAATGGACATATAACACCATTTATCAATTTTTTGAACATGAGAATAATACCTATTCCAATTATGCAAGTTATTTTGTTACCGATGCTACCGGAACAAATAATGTTTCTTCAATAGAATCCTCATCAATAGAGCCGGCAGTTGAGATTGACGCCTATGATGATTATATGCTCCATGAGAAAGAGCTTGTAGCAATAACAAATCCGGGCAGACCGTATTCCGGACGTGAATTGTTTGGTGAAAGTTTTGATTCGAATATATCGCAGAATTTCGATTTCACGGTACCGGGAATAACCGGTGATGATGTAATGATATCTTATCGTTTTGTTGCAAAACTAAAATATGGTCCAGGAGTAGTTTCTTTAAAGGCAAATGATAATTTACTGTCTGAAAATACTATATCCGACAATACGGCTACTTATGTAGCGGCGTTAGCCATCTCTCCCAACCTGAAATGGAGCGGAAACACAAGTGAAAACATAAGAATAAATCTGTCGTTCAGCTTGAGTAGCCAGACAAGCCATCTCGATTATATCAGGCTTACCGCTAAACGTCAGCTAAAATCGTATGAGACATTCACTCCATTCAGGAGTATAGGTTCTATAAATAAAGCATCCCGTTTTAAGATAAAAGACTATAATCCGAATCAACTTATTTTTGAAGTTACCGAGGGGCGCGATGTTCAACTAATCAATCCTGTCGTTAACGGAACAGAAGCTTCTTTTGTTATTGATCCGGCAACAACACTACGTGAGTTTGCTATTGTTGACATATCAAAAAACTTGCCATCTCCGGAGATAGCAGGTGATGTCGAATCACAGAATCTGCATGGTATGTCGCAGACGGATATGATTATATTAGCTCCTGCAGCTTTTGTCTCTGATGCCGAACGTCTGGCAGCTGTGCATCGTGCAAAGTCCGGTATTTCCGTTTCTGTTGTTACACCCGGACAGGTCTATAACGAGTTCTCAAGCGGTTCGCCTGAAGCAACCGCCATACGCCGTTTTATGAAGATGTTTTATGACAGGCGATCTTCCGATGAAGATGCTCCTAAATATCTTTTGCTTTTTGGTGATGGTATGTTCGATAACAGACGATTGACCTCGCAATGGAATACGGTTACTTCAGATAATTATCTACTGACTTACCAGTCAGAGGATGGTATAGGTGAGGGTTCGTATGTTTCGGATGATTATTTCGGGTTATTGCACGATAATGAAGGAGGTAACATCATCACTGCATCAATAGATCTTGGTATAGGCCGTTTTCCTGTGAGTACGGTAACACAGGCTAAAAATGCTGTTGATAAGGTTATCTCATATATTGAAAATACTACATTAGGCATGTGGAGAAACAGATTGTGTTTTGTCGCCGACGATGGTAATACCGGAGATACTTTTACGATAAACCATATGGCGCAATCTTACTCACTGACACGTTATCTGGAAGAAAATCATCCGCAGTATATGTCAAGAAAACTGTTTTTTGATGCTTTTAAGAAGGATAATACAGGAGGCCGGGCTTCATATCCTGATGTTAAGAATAATATTCAAAAAGAACTGAAGAATGGTATTTTGCTGATAAACTACACAGGGCATGGCGATGCCGTCTCATGGTCGGAAGAAAAGGTCGTTGAACAATCGGATATAGTAAATGCTTCTTACTCCATACTGCCTTTATGGATTACTGCCGCCTGTGATTTTGCTCCTTTTGATGCTGCAATTACATCGGCAGGCGAGGATGTGTTTTTAAATAAAAGCAGTGGAGGAATAGCATTGTATACTACTGCACGGGTTGCATACAGTCTGCCCAATTTAACGATAAACATGTATTATATAAGAAATCTGTTTGAAAAGCAAAATGGCAGACATCTCACATTAGGTGAAGTAAATAAAAATATGAAAAACTCATTCAGAAGTGGTGAAAGAGCAAGTTTTATTCTTTTGGGAGACCCTGCTTTGACTCTTGCTTTCCCGGATGAATACAAGATGGAGATTACAGAGATTAATAATACGCCTGTTACGGGGGAGGCTGCCGTTAATATAAAAGCGCTGGAGAAGGTGACGGTAAAAGGTCATATCTTAAATTCCGAAGGCTCTGAAGTAAATGATTTTAACGGATTGTTTAACGTCTCTGTTTATGATAGCGAAGATACGGTGAGAACACTTGTCAACAATAAAGAATCTGTTCAGTTTAAATATCCGGATTATACCAATACACTTTATACAGGTAACGATTCGGTTAGTAACGGAGAATTTTCGTTTAGTTTTACCGTTCCCAAAGATATTAAGTATTCCGGGAATAAGGGTAAAATCAGTTTGTATGCTGCCGACGGTAATAATAGAAGAGATGCAAGCGGGGCGTTTAAAAATTTTACAGTTAAAGGAACGGCGGATGTCAGTAATCTTGATACGGTGGGGCCTGAAATACGGCAAATGTATATGAATACGGCGGATTTCACCAATGGCGACAGGGTAAATGATACTCCTTTGTTATGCGCAATTGTATGGGATGAAAGCGGGGTTAATATGAGCGGCAGCCTTGGACACAATATAACTCTGACAATTGACGATAATCCGGTATTGAGTTATTCCCTGAATGATTATTACGAGAATTATTTATCAGGCGAGGCCGGCGAAGGAATAGTGAAATTTCCTGTGCCACGATTGGAGGAAGGCGTTCACAAGGCAGAGCTTAAGATACTGGATATACATAATAATTCAAGTACCGGATCAATAAGTTTTAAAGTAGCCGACAACTATATTCCAACAATAATAAAGTTGATAGCTGCACCGTCTCCTGCACGGGAATATGTTAATTTTCTGATTTCTCATAATATACCGGAGACTTTTATGAAGATAAAAGTAGAGGTTTATGATTTACAAGGCCGTCTGCAATGGAAGAATGAAGAAAGCGGTTCTTCACAAATGTTTGAGTCATACAGGATGAGATGGAATCTGACGAACGGTTCCGGTGCCCGTGTTAATCCCGGTATATATGTATATCGTGCAATCATCAGTACTAATAATTCAAAAGAAGCTTCAAGCGCCGGGAAATTAATTGTACTTAGACAATAAAGGAGAGGAAAATCAGTTTATTACCTTGTATGAAATAATGTTCCTGTAAAATAAGTGTTGCTTTATATATGTTTAATGAAAAGACAGAATAATAGTATTAGCATTTCTTTTAATGAACTAATTGTAGAAATTAAAATAACAAATTTATTATAAAAGTATGAAGTTTTTGAAAGTCAGTTTGTCCGTGGCGCTTTGTCTGATGTCCGTAGCGGTTGTCAAAGCTCAGGTAGATAAGGATAATACATTTAACCCCATTAATACTGCGATACCATCCTTGTCTATTGCTCCCGATGCCCGTGGTGGCGGTATGGGAGATAACGGGGTGTCTACGTTGCCCGATATATCATCACAATACTGGAATCCTGCCAAGTATGCCTTTATGGTCAGTAAAGCCGGAGTGGGTCTGTCGTACACTCCATGGATGCGTAAGGTTGTAAAAGATGTTGCTTTGGCATATCTGTCGGGGTATTATAAGCTCGGTGATTATGATCAGCATGCATTAGGTGCATCATTACGTTATTTTTCTCTCGGTGAAGTACCGACGTATGATATCGGCGGTACGCCTTATCTGAATTTGAATCCATACGAAATGGCGCTTGACCTCAGCTATAGCTTAAAACTTACGGAAGGGTTTTCGATGGGTGTGGCGATGCGTTATATACGTTCCGATATGGGTGCGGATGTGGATGATAATTTGGATGCCGGCAACGCTTATGCGGCGGATATCAGTGGCTATGGAGAAAAATATCTGGTGATGGGAAACACGGAATGTCTTTGGAGTAGCGGTTTCAATATATCTAATATAGGTACAAAGGTGTCGTATGATGGTAATGTCACAAAACAATTCTTACCTACTAATCTTAGAATAGGTACCGGATTATTGATGCCGCTTGATGAATATAATCAGCTTGGGGTCTATGTCGATTTAAATAAATATCTTGTTCCGTCGAAACCGGTTAAAGGAACGGATGAGTCTCAGGAAGATTATGACACAAGATATGATAATTATAATGATATGGGATCTCTGACAGCTATGTTTAAATCCTTCAGTGATGCTCCCGGAGGATTAAGCGAAGAGTTGAAAGAGATAAACATATCTGTTGCGGCCGAATATAATTATAACGGTCAGTTTTTCATACGCGGAGGTTACTTCTATGAAAATCAGATGAAGGGTAACCGTCAGTATTTCTCGGCCGGCGCCGGCTTTAAGATGAATGTGTTTCAGCTTGATGCTGCATACCTTATAAGTACTGTGCCAAGTAATCCGCTGGACCAGACATTGCGTTTTACTCTTTCTTTTGACATGGAGGGTTTGCGCGGTCTTTTTAAATAGTCTCTTTTATGCGTATAGGTTTCGGATATGATGTACATGCCTTCAGTGAAGAGCGTGAGCTGTGGCTCGGAGGGATAAAGATCGATTACAGGTTAGGTCTGCTGGGGCACAGTGATGCCGATGTTCTTATACATGCTATCTGCGACGCCTTGCTCGGCGCTGCCGGTATGCGTGATATAGGATACCATTTCCCCGATAACTCCGGTAAGTTTAAAAATATAGACAGCAAGATACTGCTGCGCGATACAATGAAACTGATAAGGGATGCAGGATATGAGCTTGGTAATATTGATGCAACAATAGTTGCCGAGCAGCCTAAAATAAACCCTTATATACCTGAAATGAAAAGAGTCCTGGCCGGAACAATGGGAGCGCCGGAAAACGCTGTCTCAATAAAAGCCACAACATCAGAGAAGATGGGCTTTGTAGGACGTAAAGAAGGCATCGCAACGTATGCCGTCGCTTTAATCGAGGAAAAATGAAACCTGACGCGGGATGCAAGAAATATAAAAATATGAAAAACGACTGGAAAGAAAGATTAGGAACGGTCTATTCGACAAATCCGGATTTTAAATATGAGACGGATAATGATGAAGAAGAAAAAGAAACGCTTCCGAACGAAAAACAGCAATTACGTATTTCACTGGATAAAAAAAACAGGGGAGGCAAGGTTGTCTCTCTTGTTACCGGCTTTACAGGAAAGAACGAAGATCTTGTAACCTTAGGAAAACTGTTGAAAGTTAAGTGTGGCGTGGGTGGATCGGCTAAAGACGGCGAAATCATTATACAGGGTGATTTAAGGCGTAAAATTTCAGAGATACTCATAAAAGAAGGTTATAAAGTAAGTAACGTGAAATAAATAATATATCATGGTTTTAAGCAAACTAAAAGTATCCGTCGCCGGCGGCGTCATTGCTTCGTTCCTCGCAATCCCCTCGTGTACCTCGCTGGCGCGGGCTTGTAGCCCGTGCCGTTTTGCCGGATACCGATCGGCACGGACTGCAAGTCCGCGCCAGCGGCGGCCGCAACCTCGCTGGCGCGGGCTTGTAGCCCGTGCCGTTTTGCAGGGTACCGATCGGCACGGACTGCAAGTCCGCGCCAGCGGCAGCCGCAACCTGCGGGAAGGTTTCCGACACGTCGGATTTCTTCCGCGAAGCTCGCGGGAGGTTTCCGACACGTCGGATTTCTTCCGCGAAGCTCCGGGAAAGTTTCCGACGCGTCGGATTTCTTCCGCGAAGCTCGCGGGAAGGCTATCTTCGCGTCGGATTTCTTGCCGGAAGCTCCGGGAAGGCTATCTTCGCGTCGGATTTCTCGCCGGAAGCTCCGGGAAGGTTTCCGACACGTCGGATTTCTTGCCGGAAGTCTCCGGGAAGGTTTCCGACGCGTCGGATTTCTCGCCGGAAGCTCCGGGAAGGTTTCCGACACGTCAGATTTCTTGCCGGAAGCTCCGGGAAGAAATCCGACACATTTTGTTACTTGCCGCAACCTGCGGCGTTGGGACAGTTACAGGTTATTTATTTAACAAACATAAAAAATACATATATGAATAAAAACATTTTTATTTTAGCGTTAATTGGTGGGATGATATTTGCCTGCGGGCAGTCGGACGACAGGATCATGCCCATTGAACTTCAGTGCGAATACCAAACGGAGCCAATCGGCATGGACGTGCCTGCGCCGCGTTTTAGCTGGCAGTTGTCCGATCCGGAACATGTCAGGGGACAGGTGCAAACGGCATACCACATTCTGGTGGCAAGCAGTCCCGATAAACTGACGGAGGCTGACGCCGACGTATGGAACAGCGGAAAAATCGACTCGCCGCAGTCCACTCCCCTCTCTTGTGGAGAGGGGCTGGGAGAGATGTTGCCTTTCGGAGGGAAAGAACTGCAATCGGGCAGCGCATATTTCTGGAAAGTCCAAGTGTATGACCGGGACGGCAATCCATCGGCATGGAGCAAACCGGCGCGTTTTGTAACCGGCGTCCTCGACCCGGAAGAATGGAACGACGCCTCATGGATACGTCATCCCGGCGCTCCGCGGGTGAAACATATCTGGTTTCGCAAAAATCTGAAACTCGATGCCGGGCCGGGCGCAGTCTTCCTGCACGTGGCGTCGCTCGGACATCACGAGCTGTATGTCAACGGACGGAAAGCCGACGACCGTATCCTCGCTCCCGCGCTGACAAACTTCGACAAACGGCTTTTCTACGTCACTTACGACATTTCGGAACTGCTTAAAAAAGGCGATAACACGGTCGGGGTGTGGTATGCTTCGGGATGGGCAAGTTACGACTGCTTTTCGCGAACGCCCGCTCTCCGTGTACGGCTCAACGGTAAAGATGCGAAAGGCGCATCGCTGGCGCTCGTTTCGGATACAACCTGGCGTTGCGCCGTCAGCAGCAGCGAGGATACCCGCCTTGTACGCTCGTTCAATGAAAACGGAGGCGAAATTGTGGACGCCCGCGCTTTCGTTCCCGACTGGAACAGCCCTTCGTTCGACGACAGCCGGTGGGCATACGCCACCGCCGCCGCCGGTAACGAGTCCGTCGCCCTCGAAGCGCACGACATTGCTCCGTCACGAATTATCGGGACACTCGCCGCGCAACAGATTACCGATGCCGGTGATGGCGTTTACAAGATAGATTTCGGAAAAAACTTTACCGGATGGCTGAATATCAAATTCAACGGCCTTTCGGCAGGCGACACTGTGGTTATCGGATCGGCCGACGACGACAGTAGCTTTGCCGATTTCAACATCTACAATATCTTCATATCATCAGGAAAAGACGGGGAAACGTTTTCGAACCGCTTTAACTACGTGGCCGGAAGATATGCCAATATCAAAGGATTGCGTCAAGCGCCGAAACCGGAAGACGCCACCGCTTATGCCGTCAGTACCGATCTGCGCCGCACAGGGACATTCCATTCGTCGAATGAGCTGTTCAATAAAATCTTCGAGACCGACCTGTGGACCTTTCTCGCCAATACCACCGAAGGCTATACGTCCGACTGTCCGCATCGCGAACGCTGCGGCTACGGCGAAGTCGCTACGGCCACATCCTGGGGAATCGGTTTGCCTGATTACGACGCCGGCTCATTCTACCGCAATGTGGTACGCAACTGGCGCGATGTGCAGCTGCCCGACGGCTGGGGACGCAACACCGCTCCGCAACCGAACGACTATCATTGGGGCGGCGCCATGTGGAGCAGCGCCGGCCTGAACGTCGCCTGGGAACACTATCTGCATTACGGCGACAAGCAAATACTCGAATTAATCTATCCTGCGGCTGTACGCTGGCTTGAGTTTCTGAACGCACATGTCAGCGACGGCCTGTTGAAAAAATATCGAGATCACGACGGACAGTTCCTCGGCGACTGGCTGGCTCCCGGCTCGCGTAACGAATTTGGTTCAAGCCGCCAGGCCGTTTATTTTAACAACTGTGTCTATGCCATGAATCTCGAAACGTTCGTAAAAATAGCCGGTCTGCTCGGTAAATCCGGCGACGCCGCCCTGTACGGTTCGCGGCTCGCGGCGTTGCGGCCTGCCATCCATACCGGATTTTATGACCCGGCCACCGGGAATTATTGTGATGGGAACCAGGTACAGCAGGCTTTTGCCGTAATCACCGGCGTGGCAAAGGATGACAGTATCCGGGTGCGGACGGAAGCCTCTATCGTAAATAACATGCGCAACGGGAAAAAATATTTCGACATGGGCAGTTCGGGACTGATTGTTCTGCTGCATTACCTCGCGGAACACCCCGAAACGGCCGGCCTTGCGGCGTCTATTCTTAACAACACGGAATTTCCGGGATACGGATATTTCATCACCCAGGGAGAATCGACCTGGCCGGAAGACTGGAAGATAGATGTGCCAAGCAAAATCCATACCTGCTTCACAGGCGTCGCCGGATGGCTGACCAAAGGCCTTTGCGGTATCCAGCCCGACGGGAAGAATGTCGGATACAAACATTTTACCGTCAGACCGTGCATCGTGGACGAAGTCGATTTTGCCGAGGCGTCGGTAGGTTCTCCCTATGGTGAAATAGTCAGCCGCTGGGAACGCAGTGACGACAAAATCATCCTCTCGGTAACGGTTCCGCCCAATACGACTGCCACGCTTTATATTCCCGCCTGCCATTCCGGTAGCATTACCGAAAGCGGCGTCGACGTCCGGAAAGCCCCCGGCGTCACCTGGAAAAGCACGGAGGGCGATTATTCGGTTGTCGACGTTTGGGCAGGGAAATATAAATTCACAATAAAAAAATAATCACAGGAGGATAAAAAAATGAGAAAAATTATGAGATATATATGTTGTTTCCTGTTTCTGCTTGTTGTTGCCGGCAGTAATGGACAGGTCGCTTCCGTCAGAGAAGAAATACTTGAGTTGAACACTTACCCTTTCGGCGACCCTAACCCGGTGGCAAACCCCGAATATCCGGTTTATCCGTATTTCGGGTTTGAAAAATATTCGGACGAAGGAGAAACGAAAGATTGGCCCTGCGTAGTGCTGGAGAACGATTATATCGAAGTGACCGTCATCCCGTCGCAGGGAGGAAAAATATGGGGCGCCGTGGAAAAACGAAGCGGCGAACATTTTATTTATTTCAACCACGCGGCCAAATTCCGTTCGGTAGCCTGGCGTGGACCGTGGACGTCGGGCGGCATAGAATTTAATTTCGGCCTCATCGGTCATGTGCCGACTACCGCCACGCCGGTGGACTATTATACGCGCGAGAACGGTGACGGCAGTGTCAGTTGCTTTGTCGGCGCCCTCGAACTGGCGACGCATACCTCGTGGCAGATGGAAATCAATTTGCGTCCTGACAGGGCGTACTTCACCACCCACACGACTTTTTACAACACAACGCCGGTTACACGCCCCTATTACCACTGGATGAACGCTGCTTACAGGGCGGCCGACGACCTGGAACTGTATTTCCCCGGACAATATCATATCGGTCACGGCGGCGACGCGCATGCGTGGCCAATTGACGATCAGGGAAGAGACCTGTCGAAATATGCGAATAACAACTTCGGTCCCGCCAAATCGTATCACGTACTCGGCAACCTGAGTGATTTTTACGCGGCTTACTATACCCGTTCGCAGTCCGGCTCGGTGCACCATGCCCCTTATGACGAGAAGCCTGGTATGAAAATATGGATTTGGGGCCTGTCGCGGTCGGGTATGATCTGGGAAAACCTTCTGAGCGATACCGACGGTCAATACGTGGAACTGCAGTCAGGCAGGTTGTATAACCAGGCAGTCGCCTCCGGCAGCAGTTTTACGCCATTCCTGCAATCCTCATTCGAGCCTTACGCAACCGATGTGTGGACGGAATACTGGTATCCTGTAAAGGAGACCGGAGGCGTGGCGAAAGCCAATGAATACGGAGCGTTAAACGTTGTCCGTGGACAGGATGGATGCACGCTTGCCTTCTGCCCGGTGCAAAAGATAGCGGATGAAATCGTTGTCACAGCCGGTGGAAAGGAGATATTCCGCGAACAATTGTCGCTGAATGTCCTGGAAACGTGGAAGACGGATATTGGCCGGGTACGGGCGGATGCGGAGCTTAAAATCGTTCTGGGCGACCAAAAACTGGTTTACAGCGAAGCCCCTGCCGACAATCGCCTCAGCCGTCCCGTCGTATCGCCCGAAGACTTTAATCCCAATTCCGTTTACGGACTGTATATGCAGGGTCAGCAGGCGCTGTATGCGAACAGATTGAAAGATGCGGATTCATTGCTCAGTCAGTCGCTGAAAGAAGAGCCTTACGCCATCCCCGCCCTCCGCGACCTGGCCACGGTTTATTACAGGCGCGGGTTGTTCGAAAAAGCAGATTCGCTTGCACGTGTGATTTTGTCGGTCAACGCCTACGACGCGGAAGGCAACCTGCTGTACGGTCTGGCAAACAGCAGCCTGGGACGTTCGACGGATGCCATGGACGGCTTTTCGATGGCTTCGCTGAGTCCATCCCGCCGGGTAGCCGCTTATATTCTCCTTGCGAAAGAGTATGCAAGGAAACAGTTGTGGAAGCAGGTTCTGGCCTATTCGGGCAAAGCGCTTTCATCGGACGCAAAAAATATGGACGCCCTTCTGCTCGAAATGCTCGCATACCGTAAACTGGGACAGCCGGGCGAAGCGGGAGCTATTATTGAGAAAGTCGGACGGGATTATCCCCTCAACCATACCGCACGTTTTGAAAAATATCTGCAAACCGGAAATGAACAGGACAAAAAGGCATTTACAGGCTTGATCCGGAACGAGCTGCCGCATGAGACGCTAATGGAAATTGCGGGCTGGTACGAAAGCGCCGGTTGCAACGAAGAAGCTATCGAACTGTACGGCCTGTCGCCGGACTATCCGGTAGCGCTTATCCGCGCCGCCTTTTTACTGTCGAAGCAGGGCAAGGAAAGCCGTAGCCTGCTGGAACGGGCTGCATCGCTTCCCACCCGCCTTGTTTTCCCGTCGCGGACGGAAACTCTTCCTGCTTTGGAATGGGCAGTAACACAACTGCCGAACTGGAAAAACAGGTACTATCTGGGACTTTTACACGACTTTCTGGGCAGCCGGGCTGAGGCAATCGAACAGTTCGAAAAATGCGGAAACGAACCGGACGATTATACATTCTACCTGACGCGGGCGCAATACCGGGAAGGACAACAGAAAGAGAAAGATCTTCTTGAAGCCGAACGCCTCGGCGAAACCTGGCGGGCAGGCCTGGCGCTGATCAAATATTACGAGCAGGCGCAACAGTACGGCAAGATGCACGAATATGCCGCAAAGTACGCAAAGAGATATTCCGGTTACGACGTGATCGGGTTGAAATACGCCTCTTCGCTGCTTTACCTGAAACAGTACCGCAAGGCGTCGGATTACCTTTCCAGAATGGTCGTATTGCCCGGCGAAGGCGGTGTGGAAGGGTATCTCGTCTATCGCAGGGCGTGGATATATCAGGCTTTGGAGAGCGCCAAAGCAGGCAACTGCAAAAAAGCGCTGTCACATATTGAAAAAGCAAAGGAATGGCCTGAACACTTAGGCGCCGGAAAACCTTATGACGAAGATATAGACTCCCGTGCGGAAGATTCCCTATCGGCTTACTGTTATCAAAAGTTGAACAACCGGACAAAAGCGGATGAATACCGCGACCGCGTGAAAGTGACAAACGAACGTCTCAAGGATGCACAGGAAGAAATGTACCGGGTTGTTTTACGGGAAATGGAATCTTTTAAATAATAAAATCACTATGAAAAGATTCAAAATTATTACGGTATCGGCAATATTATTGCTGTCCATACAAATACAGGCGCAAATCGTGTATTACGATGCGGGCGCGTTCCCGCTTCTTGGGAAAATCAGCGAACAAACGGAAACGAGATACGAGCGTTTCCCGCCAAACTTAAAGATATACTGTCCGGTAAGCGACCGTCACTTTGGGGCTGCAGCAAACAAACGGCAGGACTTGCCATACGGTTTTGCAGCAACAGTACGCAGATTGCCGCCCGATGGATTGTCGGCGGAAATACGATGGATCACATGGCA
>JAIRYY010000190.1 GCA_031267485.1 Tannerella sp. | reverse complement strand
ACGCTTATTTTACCCGCCTGTTTACCAAAGAATCGACGCTCTCGCCCGTACAGTTCCGAAAGAAATACCTTAAATAGTCCAATATCTTCCTCTGTTTGTCCATTGCCTGTCCGCACGTCCGGCAGTAATTTTGCGAAAATTTTTACAGTAAAAATATGACTTATTATATTATCGGCGCACTCGTTGTAATTTGGTCGGTTGGCGGTATTTACCGACATATACGCGGACGCGGGAAAACCATCCGCGTCACGGAGGATAACTGTACCGGTTGCGGAAAATGTCTGAAAAAATGTCGCCGTAACGTTTTTGAAATGGTAAAAAGACACCAGGACGAAAAATTTTTCACCCCTACTCACGTCATCGTGAAAAATCCACAAAACTGCACTGCTTGCGGCGATTGTGTGGGTGCATGCAAATTTAAGGCTTTGGAATTATACTTTGCGCGGGATAGATTTGTGCAATAGAAAAAGAATAAGCCTCTTTGCAAAACCCCTCAGTGATGCCAGGTATGCTTATTCAGATGAATTTATCCGAAGAGGAAATCCGGGAGCTAAATCACAAAAGATTCCGTGAAAACAAGCCGATTCTTCAAAAAGATTACACGCGGTATATATAAATGCCACGATGTCGGTAAGTAATGCGAATTAAGGGTTGAATCTTGATTAAAAAAAGTGCTGAATAACAGCAAAATAATTCTTCAGGCATTTGCATATATCCGTGAGATTGAGAAAACAGATATTCAGAGAGCTGCCAAAGTTCGTTCGACAAAGGGCATATTAACCTTTGGCTTTGGAAGAATTGCTGCTGCTTTCATTAGCCTGATTTTTTAACGAATGGTTGAACCCTTAATTCGCATGAATATGGAAGTAGCGTTTTTTCATCTCCGGCGCCCGGATAATCCGGTGACAGTCTTTTCTTGCCGCTCCCGGACGCTCGCTGTCCGTCGCCGGGACAGTGTCCCGTCTATCCGGAGTAATCCGAAGATCACCCGGAAATCCTGTACAGCAGGGCGAAAAGGAGTATATAGTCCTTCAGTTCTGTTTTCAGAAGTTCGATTGCTCTGTCGCGGTAGCGTTCGACGGTACGCACCGAAATGCCCAGCCTCCCGGCAATTTCACTGAGCGGCCGGTGCTGCATCTGCGACATCTCGAAGGCGATCCGGTACGCTTCCGGCAGTTTGGCCAGCGCCTCCGCCAGCAGGGTTTCCAGTTCGTGTATCATCAGCATGGAATCGCTGTCGTCGCTGTACGGAATCGTTTCCGCATGGAGAGATGACAGTTCCTCATACCTTTCGCGGGGACGGTTGCGCAGGTAGTTGAGGCAGCGGTTCCGGACGGCCGCCGTCAGGTACTGTCTGGCCGGAATGCTGTAATCCAGCCCGCAGCGATTCAGCCAGACGGCGCTAAGAATTTCCTGCGCAATGTCTTCACACACCGCAGTTGACCGGATATAACGCCCCGCATAGACGCACATCGCCGGATAATAGTGTTCAAACATCTTCCTGAACGCATGACCGCTGCTGTCCACGGCGATATCATACCATCCGCTGTCCCCGACTGTTTCCATGATTCCCCATTTTTTTTTGCAAATATATCCACAAAAAGGAAGCAAACGCCTGTTTACCCATTTTTTTTTTGCACGCAACGGCGAAAAACGGGACAGCTTCACCTGCATCCCCCTTGTCGGAAAAGGCATGATTCAGCCCTTTGCAACGCCAAAAACAGCCTCAAATCATAATAAAACAAAAAAATGAGCGGATTTTGTCGTGCCGGACGATTTTTGGTGTATATATAGTAGACAGCAAAATGAACGATGACGGAAAAAGAAATAAGGAATCAGTTGCAGCGGATCCGGGCGCTGCAGGAAGACATCCGGCAGTACAGGCGGGTAGACGTTTCGCGCGGATATGCCCGAACCATGCGCAGGATCCGCAGCCGGCAACGCCATATCCTCACCCGCAGCCTCTTTCAGAAGGCGGCAGCCGTGCTCTTTGTGCCGCTGCTTGTCAGCACGCTGGTATTGCTGCACAGGGCAAATCGCGGGGCAGCGCAGGCGACAGGCTACGCCGAGGTGAACGTGTTGCCGGGCATGTTCATGCGGATCGAACTGCCCGACCATTCGCACGTGTGGCTCAACAGCGAGAGTGTTTTGCGCTATCCCGTCGCGTTTGGGAGCGATTCGCGCCCGGTCGAACTGGATGGCGAGGCCTTTTTCGATGTCCGCAGCGATGCCGGCCGGCCGTTTGAAGTCACGGCGCCGTCGGGAATGAAGGTCGTTGCCCGCGGCACGGCCTTCAACGTGAAGGCTTACGGCGCAGACAGCCTGAGCGAGGTTGTGCTGGCGGAGGGCGCGGTGGACGTGACGTACCGGCACAGCCGCACCACGATCCGTCCCGGCGAGATGATGCAGTTGAACCGGCAGAGCGGGCAACTGTCCGGCGCCAGGGTCAATGTCGACGAAAAGACGGCATGGAAAGACGGGCGGATCATCTTCCGCAACACGCCGATAGAAGAGGTGATGAAGCAACTCGCGCGCCGGTATGGCGTGGATATCACGTTTCAAAACCCCGGGAACAGACCCTTCCGGGTGAGGGCGACATTTTCAACGGAAACCGTCGCACAGGTCCTGGATTACCTGAAACTCGCAGCGCCCCTCGAGTGGCGTGCCGAAGAAACCCGGCAAAACGCCGACGATACCTTTGAACGGCCGCACATTTATGTGCAAATCAGATAAGGAATGTTTAATCACAAATATGATAGCCTATGGAAAAGGGATGAATGGATATGGGGAAAAATGACGGGGAGCAAGGTCTGCTGGCCGGTTCGTCCCCGCCGAAAAACGCATCCGGCGTAACCGGATATAACAACAAAAATTTTTTATTTCAGAACTAAATCTTATTTGATTATGAACAGAATTGAAACAAAGCGGCGCATCAAACGGAAAAATGCGCCAAAACAAAGATGGTTGCGTGTCGTGAAACTGAGCGTTTTACTGGCACTTGCAGGGATGCTCCGGCTATATGCGGGAGTGATGCATGACACGGATACGGAATCCGTATCGCTGACGCTGAGCAATGTCACGATTGAAGAGGCGTTCAATGTCATTGAGCAGGAAACGAATTTTTCGTTTCTGTGTACCGATCAGACAATTGACATGACCGGTAAGGTCAGCATCCGGGTGGAGAACGGGGAAATCACCGACATCCTGAACCAGTTGCTGAAAAATACGGATATCGGCTACCGGATCATAAACCGGCAAATCATCCTGGCCAGGAGCCGGTCGTTTGTCTTCCAGCGCGAAGGCGTCCGCGAAAGAATACAGCAGGATGGCAGGCGGATCACCGGCACCGTGGTCGACCAGGCGGGCGAGCCGATCATCGGCGCCAGTGTCATGGAGAATGGAACGACCAACGGAACGGCCACCGACGTGGACGGCCACTTCTCGCTGACCGTGGCGGAGAATGCTGTGCTGAGAATATCATTTATTGGTTATATCACCCAGGAAATCAGCGATTTGCGGGGGGGGGGGGCAATCCCTGTTTATCACC
>JAIRYY010000188.1 GCA_031267485.1 Tannerella sp. | reverse complement strand
AGATGATGGTCATCATGTTCAGCTTTTCCGGCATAGACACGACTTCACAGGACGGTTTTACGCTCACGTTCACGGCCAACGTCCGCGAATCGGTACGCGATTTTATCAATGACCACCGGGATATCCTGCCTGATTCCGTCGAATTAAACAATAAACTTGATTCGCTGACTGCCATTGCGGATATCGTCGGTCTTGCCTTTGCCATAACAAAAAAGCAGAAGCGCAAGATTTTCATCATTATTGACGAGTACGACCATTTCGCCAATGATTTCATCGCGCTGGGAACACCCGAAGGCATTGAGCTTTACAGGCAAAACATTCACGCAAACGGCATCGTCCGCGATTTTTACGAGACGCTGAAGAATAAAAGTGAAGCGGTGATTGACCGTATCATGCTGACCGGCATTACGCCGATCATGCTTGACGACCTGACGAGCGGTTTCAATGTGGCAATCAACCTGTCGCTGAAACCGCAATATAATGAGATATTGGGCTTCACACAGGAAGAAGTCGAATGGCTGATGGATGAAATCGGCATCGACGCCGCGCGGATCCCCGTTGACATGAAGCAGCTGTACGACGGTTACAAATTCAATTTTGAGGGGGAACACAGCGTCTACAATTCCTCGATGATGCTCTATCTTTTCATGGAACTGCTCAACACGAATTATAAACCCAAATACCTCATCGACGAAAACCTGAAAATGGATTACGCCCGACTGCGGCTGTTGCTTTTGACCGAACCGAACCGCGAACAGATTATAAAAATCGCCCGTGAAAACTGTGTGTACACCGAAATCGTGCCGAAATTTTCGCTCGACAAGATGCATGACAGCAAGAATTTCGTCTCGCTGCTGTTCTACCTCGGACTGGTGACGGTTGACGCCGCCGTCCCGTCGCGCGTGAAAATACCTAATCAGTCCGTCCGCACGGTGTTTTGGGAATACCTCGAAGAAATGACGTTCGAAATGAACAACATTCAGCTGAACACGATCACGCAGGCGGAAACGCTGTACGAGTTTGCCTACAACGGCAACCCGAAGCCGTTCCTGGATTTCATGGTGAACGACTTCCTGAGCAAGATTTCATACCGCGACCTGATGCATTTCGACGAAAAATACATCAAGTTCATGATGATGTGCCGCATGTTGCAAAGTTCGCTGTTCAGGGTGATAAGCGAGCCGGAGTTTTCGACCGGCTATGCGGACATCTGGATAGAGCGCGGCCCGCTGAATCCGCCCATCCCCCACGAATGGATATGGGAACTCAAATACGTGAAAACAAACGACAGCGAGCCGGAGGTTGCCCGCCGGTTTGCCGAAGCGTTCGTTCAGCTGGAGAAATACCGCTCGTCGCACCGGCTCGCGGGACGCGGGGACATGCGCTATCTGGCCGTCGTTTTCATCGGGAAGGACCGGTATGAAATGAAAGAGCTGTGAAAGAGAAACAGGTTATAACGTATTTTTTTGTACTTTTGTCCCCGGAAAAATTTATGCGTCATACTTAAAAAAAACAGAATGAATCCGGAACAGCTAACTCAAAAGATTATACTGATAGCCCAAGAGGCAGGTTCTTTCATCAGCGAACAGCGAAAATCGTTCCGTCCCGAAGACGTCGTGGAAAAGGGGCGGTACGATTATGTATCACACATTGACAAAGATACGGAGCTTTTTCTGATAGAACGGCTTTCGGCGCTGCTGCCCGAAGCCGGATTCATCTCGGAAGAGGGGCAGGCCGGATACCGCGGGGAAGAATATTGCTGGATTGTCGACCCGCTGGACGGAACAACCAACTATATCCACGATTTCGCCCCGTATTGCGTCAGCATTGCCCTGCGGAAAGGCGATACCGTACTGATTGGGGTCGTTTACGAAATATGCCGCCGGGAATGTTTTTATGCCTGGAAAGGCGGGGGCGCATACCTGAACGGCACGCCGATACACACATCCCGGACAACGGAAACGGAAAAGTCCTTCATCGGCATCGGACTGCCCTACAATTACGCGAAATACAGGGCGCTGGCCGACGATATCATTCCCGGATTTTACGGATCATGCATGGGCATCCGCCTCACAGGCTCCGCCGCGGCAAATCTGTGCTATGTCGCCGCCGGGAGATACGATTTCTGGTTTGAAGCGCATATCTATCTCTGGGATTTTGCGGCAGGCGCGCGAATCGTGCAGGAAGCCGGCGGAACCGTCACCGGTTTCGACAGCAACCCCGATTACGCCCTCTCCCATCACATCATAGCCTCGTCAAACGGCGTACTGCATCAAAAAGCGCTGGAGTTCATCTCCGTGCACAATGATAAAATACTGTAATTCAAAATTCATTTATAAAAATTTATGTCACAATTATTCCCAAACAATCTGCCTTATAAAGTGGCGGATATCCAACTGGCGGATTTCGGACGCAAGGAAATCGAAATCGCCGAACACGAAATGCCGGGTCTGATGTCCCTGCGTAAAAAGTACGCCGGGCGGCAACCGCTGAAAGGCGCGCGGATAACAGGTTCGCTGCACATGACAATTCAGACGGCCGTGCTTGTCGAAACGCTGGCAAGCCTGGGCGCGGAAGTCCGATGGGCAAGCTGTAATATTTTCTCGACGCAGGATCACGCGGCTGCGGCAATCGCGGCAACAGGCGTTCCCGTTTTCGCATGGAAGGGCGAGACGCTGGAAGAATACTGGTGGTGTACGGACCAGGCCCTGCGTTTCCCCGGAGGCAACGGGCCAAACCTGATTGTGGACGACGGAGGCGATGCGTCCCTGCTGTTCCACTGGGGATACAGGGCGGAAAACGACCCGTCCACGATTGACCGCAAAGGCGCGAATCACGAGGAACAGGTCATCCTCGACACGCTGAAGGGAATCCTGGCGGAGGATTCTCAACGCTGGCATCGCATGGTCGCCGGGATGAAAGGCGTATCCGAAGAAACGACAACGGGCGTGCACCGGCTGTATCAGATGATGGAACGCGGCGAACTGCTCGTCCCGGCAATCAATGTCAACGATTCGGTCACAAAGTCCAAATTCGACAATCTGTATGGTTGCCGCGAATCGCTGGCCGACGGCATCAAACGCGCCACGGACGTCATGATTGCGGGAAAGGTCGTTGTCGTGGCGGGATACGGGGATGTCGGCAAAGGCTGCTCGCACTCCATGCGCTCCTACGGGGCGCGGGTGATTGTCACCGAAATAGACCCGATCTGCGCCCTGCAGGCTGCAATGGAGGGATTCGAGGTGACGACGATGGAAGAGGCGGTCGGGGAAGGCAATATCTTCGTCACAACGACGGGAAACCGCGACATCATCACCATCGACCACCTGGAGGCGATGCCCGATCAGGCGATTGTCTGCAACATCGGTCATTTCGACAACGAGATTCAGGTTGACCGGCTCGTCAACTTTCCGGGAATCAAACATACGAACATCAAACCGCAGGTCGACAAATACACATTCCCCGACGGTCATTCCGTCTTCCTGCTGGCCGAGGGGCGTTTGGTGAACCTGGGCTGCGCAACCGGCCATCCGTCGTTTGTGATGAGCAATTCCTTCACCAACCAGACGCTGGCGCAAATCGACTTGTGGCAGCAGACGTACACGGTGGGCGTTTACCGTCTCCCGAAATATCTGGACGAGGAGGTGGCGCGCCTCCATCTCGAACGGATTGGCGTGAAACTTACCAGACTGACGCCGTCGCAGGCCGATTATCTCGGCGTATCCGCGGAAGGTCCGTACAAGGCGGACCATTACCGTTACTGATGCTGTTTGCGAAGCCAGACGCCGGTTATTTCTCCGAAGAGACGAGGCGGCAGCGAGGCGGAGCGCCGTCAACGGCAAAAAATAAAATTGCCGGCTTTTTCATGTCTACATCCATTTAGGGGTACATTTCTCCCAAAGTTATTTTGGGACATCCCAAAGTCATTTCGGGATGTCCCGAAGTCATTTTGGGACATCCCAAAGTCATTTCGGGATGTCCCGAAGTCATTTCGGGACGTCCCAAAGTCATTTCGGGACATCCCAAAGTCATTTCGGGATGTCCCAAAGTCATTTCGGGACGTCCCAAAGTCATTTTGCAGACTTGTTAAACCGTAACACACTCCCCGCCCCGTCATTGCGAACGCAGTGAAGCAATCCAGGTGCAGGCCGTATAGACCCGTCACCTGTGCCGGGATTGCTTCGTGCCTTGCAATGACGGAGCCTGTTCCGGCAGGGACGGATTTATCTTCCGGCAAAAATTGTTTATAATAGCGGAATAATGAGGTCATGAGGTCAGCTTTTGCCGGACGGGAAATGGCAGGAAAAATGGCAGAAGAAATGAATCGAGCAGGAGAAAGGGGCTGTCTCAAAAGTCTTTTAGCACGCAGATAACGCAGATTTTATAGATTAACGCAGATTGCCAATTAGCTGATAATATGCATTTCGTTTAATTAAGATTTATAAAAATATGCGTAAATCCGTCCGGTCTGCGTCATCTGCGTGCTTTTGAGACAGCCCGTTTCGACCTATCACACCACCGTATGTGCCGTCCGGCATACGGCGGTTCCTTCATTAACTCTTAAACACCACTCGTTGAGCATGATATTGCCCGGTAACGGACTTAAGTAACGTGAAATAAATAGCATGTAATGGTTTTTCTGTCCCGAAGGGACAAATCGTGTTATAACCATTATATCTTTACGTTACTAACCGTAATACGGGGGGGGGCGCCTGGATGATATCTTCAATCACGGCGTTAATCAGGGCGGACAGCCGGACGGGCGACAGTTTCAGCTGAAGACCCCGCCGGCCGGCGCTGATGCAGATGTAATCGAACTGCCCGCACGACCTGTGAATATACGTCGGGAAAGGTTTCTTCATCCCTATGGGCGAACATCCGCCGCGGATATAGCCGGTCAACGGCAGCAGGTCTTTCACCGGTATCATCTCCGCATGTTTGTTGCCGGACACTTTCGCGGCTTTCTTCAGGTCAACCTCCGCATTGCCGGGGACAACGCAGACAAACGGTCCGCTGCGGTCGCCGCGAAGCACGAGCGTCTTGAAGACCTGTTCGATGTTCTCGCCAAGCTGCTCCGCCACGTGCGTTGCGGCGAGATGGTCTTCGTCAACCCTGTATGGAATCAGTTCGTAGGGGATTCCGGCTCTGTCCAGCAACCGTGCCGCGTTTGTTTTCCGGGTTTCCATGCACACCGTTTCCTTTCACTTCGAATCCGCCTTATGCTGTACCACGCGGGAATGTGGCGGCACGCTGTTCGTCAGCCACACATTTCCTCCGATGACGGAATCGTGTCCGATCGTGATGCGGCCGAGAACCGTGGCGTTGGAATAGATGACGACGTTGTCCTCGATAATGGGATGCCGGGGGAGGTTCATCGGGATGCCACATTCGTCGAGGACAAAATTCTTGGCTCCAAGCGTCACTCCCTTGTAAAGGTTCACATGATTGCCGATTATCACCGTCTCGCCAATCACCACGCCCGTGCCGTGGTCGATGCTGAAATATTCGCCGATCCGCGCGCCGGGATGAATGTCGATGCCGGTTGCGGAATGGGCGAGTTCGGTGATGATGCGCGGCAGGACGGGTATGCCCAGGAGGAGCAGCTCGTGCGCAACCCGGTAGTGAATCATCGCCAGGATGCTCGGATAGCAGATGATGACTTCCCCGGGACTTTTCGCCGCCGGGTCGTTGTCGTACATCGCCTGCACGTCGGTACAAAGCAGGTGTTTTATCTCCGGAATCTTGTCGATGAACAGCAGCGAAAGGCCTGCGGCGGCGTCGGCATCCGACACGTCCGAAGCCTGGTCGGAAAAGAAATGCAGCCCGTTGCGTATCTGCTCCGTCAGCAGCATGTTAAGCTGCTCCATCTGCTCGCCAAGATACTGCCGCATGTCCACGCCCGTCGCCGCCTCGCTGTAAAAACCGGGAAAGAAAACATCCTTCAGGATGGAAATAATTTCTTTCAGCCGCGTCATGTTCGGCAGCGACTGCCCCTCCCTGCGCGGAACATATTTATATTCTATCGGATCGAGACCGGTCAGCGATTCGATATTTTTCCGGATAATGTCGGTAAGTTGAGCCATGTGTGTTGATTATTATGCGCGCAAAGATAATGCAAAGCAAACAGAATGGCAAATTTTATTTAAATCCTCGCTTTGTGTTCATTAACCTGAGTTCGATATAAGCATAGTCCGTCAGGACTTGCATATCAATAGAAAACAATGTAGCCTCTCCGCATCAAAACCTCATAGAGGTTTCATCCGTTCTATTGTATATCCCCCGCAGGGGAAAAAGGTAGGGGTATACCGTGCGTTTTCTATTGATATGAATGCCCTCCGGGCAAGCGACCGTTCGTCTTCAGGCATTTATTGTAATTCTTGGGTCGAACTTCAGATTCTCACCGTTTACGATGTAGACGGTCGGAATCCTGAGACGATTCTTACCGTCGCAGACTGCGACGGTCGGAATCCTGAGACAATTCTCACCGTCGCAGACTGCGACGGTCGGAATCCTGAGACAATTCTTACCGTTTCAGTGATTAATGTAGGGGGCAGTCTTAAAAGTCCCGATTCGTCATTGCGAGGAACGAAGCAATCCC
>JAIRYY010000094.1 GCA_031267485.1 Tannerella sp. | reverse complement strand
ATGCTTACGAACATCATCGGGAAGATGTGCAGGTTGCCGTTCGGATTCCTGTTCGCAAATCCTTCGGTAAATTCCGGTATGCAGGCATTATTGAAGAACAGGGCCCATAAAATTCCCACGGCCATAAACAGCAGCGCAAAACCGAAAACCGGATAAATCCGGCCGATAATCTTGTCTATCGGAAGCAGCGTCGCCAGCATATAGTAGACAAACACCAGGATAGTCCAGACAAGCACGCTCACGCCGGGCATCAGACCGTTAAGCAGTCCCGCCGGGCCGGAAACAAATACGGCGCCGACGAGAATCATCAGCAGCAGCGAGAACAGGCGCATGAACAGCTTGATGTATTTCCCAAGCTCTTTCCCGACAAGTTCCGGCAGGCTGACTCCGCCCTCGCGCACGGACATCATCCCCGAAATATAATCGTGCACCGCTCCTCCGAATATGGTTCCGATAACAATCCATAAAAAGGCGGCCGGGCCGAACATCACCCCCATAATCGCCCCGAAGATAGGCCCCAGCCCCGCAATGTTCAGGAACTGTATGAGGAAAACGCGCCACCATGACATCGGGACATAGTCAATCCCGTCCTGTTGCGCATACGCCGGCGTCGGACGGTTCGGGTCCGCGCCGAAAATGCGCTCTATCAGGCTTCCATAAATGAAATAGCCTGCGATTAAAAACAATAAACATCCGACAAAAGATACCATTTTTCAGCAGTTTAGACAGGTTAATATAAAACTTCTCATCGTGTGTAAAGATAATTCATCTTCCCCACCCTACCCCAGCAACCGCTTTACGGTTTCCGAAACAGCGCGGCCATCGGCCCGGCCCGACAACGCTTTGGTTGCCGCTCCCATAACCTTTCCCATATCCTTCGGGCCGGAAGCGCCCGCCTCTTCAATGATTTTTTTCAGCTCCGCCTCCAGTTCGCCGGGAGACAGCTGTTTCGGCAAATAGCCCTCAAGGACGCGCACCTGCTCAAGCTCCGTTTCCGCCAGTTCCGGACGGTTCTGTTCCGCATATATCCGGGCGGAATCCTTTCCCTGTTTCACCAGTTTCTGAATAATCTTCAGAGCCGCATCATCCGTCAACGTGTCGTTTGCTCCCGGCGCGGTTTTCGCTTCCAGGAAAAACTTTTTCACATTGCGGAGAGCTTCAAGTCTCACTTTTTCTTTCGCTAACATGGCAGCCTTTATGTCGCTGCTGATTTGGTCAAATAAACTCATAGTATTCCGTTTTTTTTTATACGGTCACAAAAGTATGAAATTAGCTTTATAATTCCTATCTTTACGCCCACAATTATCATTAAACCATTAAAATAATCATGAAACTGAAATTTTTTATTTGCGGAACAGTCCTTGCATGCATGGCTGCATCCGCGCAGAAAAACGAATGGAAAAATCCTGAAATCAATCAGGTAAACCGCGCTCCGATGCATACGAATTACTTTGCATACGAATCGGAAGAGCTGGCGCGGGCAGGCGTGCGGGAAAACTCGGCGAACTTCCTGAGCCTCAACGGAGCCTGGCGCTTTCGCTGGGTAAAGGATGCGGATGCGTACCCGGCGGATTTCTACCGGACGGACTACGACGACAAGGGCTGGGACGTCATGACGCTCCCGGGACTGTGGGAACTGAACGGCTACGGCGACCCGCTTTACGTGAATATCGGGTACGCCTGGAGAAACCAGTTCAAAAACAACCCGCCCGAAGTACCGGTGGAAGACAATCACGTGGGTTCCTACCGCCGCGAGATTACAATCCCGGCCGGCTGGAAGGGGAAGCAGGTTTTCGCGCACTTCGGCTCCGTAACCTCCAATATTTACCTGTGGATAAACGGGCAGTTTGTCGGATACAGCGAGGACAGCAAGCTGGAGGCGGAATTTAATGTCACGCCATACGTGAAACCGGGGAAAAACACGTTTGCTTTCCGGACGTTCCGCTGGTGCGACGGGACGTATCTCGAAGACCAGGATTTCTTCCGTTTTTCGGGCGTGGGACGCGACTGTTACCTCTATGCCCGCAACCCGAAACATATCCAGGACATCCGCATAACGCCCAATCTTGACGCTCAGTACAGGGACGGGACGCTGGACGTCGAGACAACGCTGTCGTCGCCGGGCGCCGTGCGGCTGGACCTCGCGGACGCGTCCGGCGCGAACGTGGCAAGCCTGACGGTCAAAGGCGCCGGCAAGACCGTGACGACCCTCGAGGTCGCCCGCCCGGCGAAGTGGACGGCCGAAACGCCGAACCTGTACACGCTGACGGCAACGCTGACGGACGGCGGCAGGACGCTCGAAGTCATCTCCGTCAAAACGGGCTTCCGCAAGGTGGAGATAAAAGGTAGCCAGCTCCTGGTCAACGGACAGCCGGTTCTCATCAAGGGGGCGAACCGTCATGAGATGGACCCGGAAACAGGATATTACATATCCCGCGAAAGGATGCTGCAGGATATAAAACTGATGAAGGAACACAATATTAATGCCGTGCGCACGTGCCATTACCCGGATAACAACCTGTGGTACGAACTTTGCGACGAATACGGCATCTACGTCGTCGCCGAGGCTAACGTCGAATCGCACGGCATGGGATACGGGGAACGCACGCTTGCGAAAAACCCGCTTTATGCCGCGGCTCACCTCGAACGGAACCGACGCAACGTCCAGCGCAGCTACAATCATCCATCCGTCATCATCTGGTCGATGGGCAACGAAGCCGGCTTCGGGCCGAACTTCGAGGCGTGCTACAAATGGATAAAGGCGGAGGACAAAAGCCGTCCGGTACAGTACGAACAGGCGCACGGGAACGAGTATACGGACATCTACTGCCCGATGTATCTCGATTATGAACGGAGTGAAAAGTTTGCCCTGAGCGACGCTGCAAAGCCTTTGATTCAGTGCGAATATGCGCATGCCATGGGTAATTCGCAGGGGGGCTTCAGGGAATACTGGGAGCTGATACGCAAATATCCCAAAGCGCAGGGCGGTTTTATCTGGGATTTCGTCGACCAGTCCATTCACTGGAAAAATAAAAACGGGACGGATATTTATGGCTATGGAGGCGATTTCAACCGCTACGACGCTTCCGACTTTAATTTCTGCGACAACGGACTGATAGGCCCCGACCGCGTACCGAATCCGCACGCGAACGAGGTTGCTTATTTCTACCAGTCCGTATGGGCGACGCCGGCAGACCTCGGCAGGGGCGAGATAAACGTTTTCAACGAGCATTTTTTCCGCGACCTTTCCGCTTACTATGCCGAATGGACGCTTCTGGCCGACGGCGAAACGGTGCAGGCGGGAACGGCGGCGCTTCCTGACGTGTCCCCGCAGCAGACCGGCCGGGTGAAACTGAATTATGACCTGTCGGGGATTCCCGAAGGACGGGAAATTTTGCTGAATGTCTGTTTCAAGCTGAAAAAAGCCGAAACGCTGCTCCCGGCGGGATATGCGGTTGCGCGCAATCAGCTGGAGATACGGCCGTATACCGCCCCGGCGCTCGCGTTCGCGAACCGGACAGCCTGCGTCAACTGCCCGTCCGACCCGGTTACCGTAAAGGAGAACGACTATCAATACCTCATCGCCGGGAATGCGAAAGTGGCTGTCGAATTTTCCAAAAGGACAGGTTTCCTGTGCAGATACGAGGTGGACGGAAGCACGTTCATCAACGGCGGGGGAGCGCTGACGCCCAATTTCTGGCGCGCGCCGACGGACAACGACATGGGCGCCAGCCTTCAGAAAAAGTACAAAGCCTGGCGCAATCCCGAAATGAAACTCGTTTCGCTCGATAACAAAACGGTGGACGGAATGGTCGAGGTGACCGCCCTGTATGAGATGCGGGAAGTATCCGCCGCATTGTCGCTCACTTACGTGATAAACGCGGACGGAGCCATCAAAGTGACGCAGAAACTGACGGCCGGCAAACCGGACGGGGAGGTGTCCGGCATGTTCCGCTTCGGCATGCAGATGCAAATGCCGGAGGCGTGCGACCGGATACAGTACTACGGCCGCGGCCCCACAGAGAATTACAGCGACCGCAACAGTTCCACGTTCATCGGCAAATACGACCAGACGGTCGACGAACAGTTCTATCCGTACATCCGTCCGCAGGAGACGGGAACAAAAACCGACATCCGCCGGTGGCGTCAGACTACCGTCGCGGGCGACGGCCTCGAGTTTGTGAGCGAAGCCCCGTTCTCGGCCTCGGCGCTGAACTACACGATTGCATCCCTCGACGACGGAGATGAAAAAGACCAGCGTCATTCGCCGGAAATCGAAAAAGCCGGTTTCACAAACTTCTGCATCGACAAAGTACAGATGGGCCTGGGATGCATAAACAGCTGGGGCGCGCTCCCGCTGGAAAAATACCGCCTCCCCTACGGCGACTACGAGTTTACATTTATCATGCGCCCGACGGGAAACAAACCGGCCTTGCGCTGAAAAAATGTGCCGGGACTGATTCCGAATCAGCGTTAAAAAAACTGTCTCAAAAAACCGCGTTTCGTCATGTAAACGTGGTTTTTGAGACAGTTTTTTCATGACGTCCCTGCCGGTGAAAGCAAATGGCGCTATTTCATAACGCTGTCAGGAATTTTGCGCTTTTACCTTTTCTAATACTTCAATCGTATAGCCGGTACATTTTGCGACAGGGTCGACCGGCATCCCCTCCTGAAGCATTTCATTTGCCGTTCTTATCTTTTCATTTCCATGCCCTCGGTGCGGCCGATGCGCATGCCGGCGGTACAGGTATACATGTTCGATGTAACGGTCTCTCGCTTCCTCCTCATCAAACTCAACAAAATCAAGTATCGCAATGAGATATACCGTTTTCAGCTGCCTCTATTGGAGTACATTCCTGATTGTCGCACTTTACTGTCTTTTTGCCGCATTGCGACGGAAAAGTATCGGAAAAGACCTCCGCACACAGGAAATGTCCGCCGAAAAACGTTCCGCACGAGGCTCCGTAAATAAATGATTGCATCCCCGACAGGCCGACAGGCGCGGATATTACCGGTAATTTGCTGTTGCCGTACCTGCGTATGAAAAAACAGGATGTGAAGTCCGGCGTTTTTAACCGATTTTTCCTTTCGGGTAATTACCGGAAACGTTTTTACTGTTTGTTTTGCCTCTGTCTTTTTTAAGACAGACGATTTTCGTGTTTGTTTTGCCTCTGTCTTTAAAAAGACAGACACTTTTC
>JAIRYY010000074.1 GCA_031267485.1 Tannerella sp. | reverse complement strand
TACCTAAAAAACCTTCTCTCAATCTTGAAATCATTGATTCATACGGCTTAAATAAGATTTCTTAGGTCGAACTCACGTTGGCTTACGGTCGCGCCGCAGATGAATGGCGTGAATATTGTCTGTCAAAATGCTTACGTTCCTATGCTGTTCATAATATATCATGATTGTAAAGAAAGAAACCTTCCGCGCTTTGGGCGGACTCCCATGCGCCGCAAAGTTTGTAAAAGTCCTCGTCGACAGCCGGCGATGTTTCGGGAGTGGAGATTATGGGAAACTTCAAGGAGCGCTTTTTTCCTGCATGAGACGGACTGTGTCCGGCGCTATTTCCGACAGCGGCTGCATGACGAATTGCCGCTGGAGCATCAGCGGGTGGGGGATTGTCAGTTCCGGCGTCTGCAGAACCAGCCTGTCATATAGCAGGATGTCTATGTCGATGATACGGTCGCGATAGATGCCGTTTACGGTTTTCTCCTCCCGTCCGAGTTCTTTTTCTATCGCCCGGGTGGTGGCAAGCAGTTCGTGAGGCGACAGTCCGGTTTCGATTTTGACGGCGGCATTGAGGTATGTTTTCGTGGAGGCGTAGCCCCATGGAGGCGTTTCATAAAAACCGGAAAGGGCAAGGATTTTCCCTGCCCTGCCGGCAATAAGCGCAAGCGCTTTTTCCATATTTTCCCGCCGGTTTCCGAGATTGGAACCCAGGCCCAGAAAGACCGGCATTATAAAATCAGCAGGGCGTCGCCGTAAGCGCAGAAGCGGTAGCCCTCTTTCATGGCGATGTGATACGCTTCCATTACCAGGTCGTAGCCGCCGAACGTGGCCGTCATCATGAGCAATGCCGAGAGCGGCGTATGAAAATTGGTAATCATGCAGTTCGCTATGCTGAAATCGTACGGCATGAAGATGAATTTATTGGTCCAGCCGTCATATTCTTTCAGGTGGCCATCGGTACTTACGGACGATTCTATTGCGCGCATGACGGATGTTCCCACGGCGCAGATTTTTTTTCCCTTATCTTTCGCGTCGTTGACCGAATTGGCCGTCTCGACGCTTATCTTCATCTGCTCCGAGTCCATTTTGTGCTTCGACAAATCCTCCACGTCTATCTCGCGGTAGTTGCCCAGGCCGGAATGAACCGTCAGGAACTCAAACTTGCAGTCTTTTATCTCAAGGCGTTTCATGAGTTCGCGGCTGAAATGAAGACCGGCGGCGGGAGCGACGACGGCGCCTTCCTCCTTTGCATAGATTGTCTGGTAACGCTCCACGTCGTCCGCGTTCGCTTCGCGGGTTATGTATCTCGGAAGAGGCGTGTTCCCCATGCCGTACAGCGTCTTTATAAATACCTCGTGCGAACTGTCAAACAGAAAGCGAAGCGTCCGTCCGCGCGATGTCGTGTTGTCTATCACTTCGGCGACCAGCGAGTCGTCTTCGCCGAAATACAGCTTGTTTCCTATGCGAATCTTGCGCGCCGGGTCGACAAGCACATCCCACAAACGGAGTTCGGGGTTAAGTTCCCTCAGCAGGAATACTTCTATGCGCGCTCCCGTCTTTTCCTTGTTCCCGTACAGCCGGGCGGGAAATACTTTCGTGTTATTCATTATAAAGACATCGCCCTTACCAAAATATTTGATAATTTCCTTAAATTCACGATGCTCAATCTTCCCTTTATTACGATGAATGACCATCATGCGCGATTCGTCGCGGAACCGGGTCGGGTATTGAGCTATCAACGATGCCGGTAACGTAAATTTAAATTTCGAGAGTTTCATATATTATATATTATATCATCAAGTTTAAGTTCAATATCACACAGGCCTTCCGGCAGGTATCGCCTGTTCCAGAAAGACGTCGATATCTTCGGTGGACAGGCATTTGTCGAGCGTGATTTCTCCGACGCGCGTCCGTTCCAGCGCCGTCAGGTGAGCGCCGGAATCGAGGGCGTACCCGATATCCCGCGCCAGCGCCCTGATATACGTACCTTTGCTGCATACCACACGTATTTTTACAACAGGCAAGTCATACGCAAGCAGTTCTATCCCGTCGATAACCAGTTCTTTCGCTTTCAGGGGAGCCTCTATTCCCCTGCGCGCCAGTTCGTACGCCCGTTTCCCGTTCACATTGCAGGCGGAAAAGGCGGGAGGTATCTGTTCTATCCGCCCGACAAACGTTTTCAGGACGCGGTCGACCTTTTCGCGCGTAATATGTTCGGTAGGATATGTGGCGTCAATTTCTTTTTCGAGGTCGAACGATGGCGTCGTCGCCCCCAGTTTCAGCGTTGCCACATATTCTTTCGTCTGTCCCTGAAATTCCTCAATCCGTTTGGTCGCCCGTCCCGTGCACAAAATCATCACGCCCGTCGCCTTCGGGTCGAGCGTCCCCGCATGGCCTACTTTTATTTTTCTGACATGCAACCTGCGCGACAGTTTGTAACGGAACTTATTCACCAAATCGAACGATGTCCAATCCAGCGGTTTGTTGAAACATATTACTTCGCCATTCTCAAAGTCCATGTCGTCAATGTATTAACGAGTAAATGACGGTAAACAGACCCAAAGCGATGCAGTAATACGCAAAATAGAGGAGTTTGCCTCTTTTTACCATATTAATCATCCATTTGCAGGCAAAAGCGCCCGACAGAAACGCTGCTGCAAAACCGCATATCATAACGCTTGCGGGTATTGCCTGAAAAGCGGACAGTTCGTCTCCCTTCAATACTTTCACGACATCCAGGAGCGCTTCGCCCAGCACCGGAATAATGACCATCAGGAAAGAGAACTTTGCCACTTTTTCCTTTTCGATTCCGAGCAGTATGCCGGTTGCAATCGTGGAACCCGAACGCGACAGGCCGGGCATCACGGCGCATGCCTGCGCAAGCCCTATGACGAATGCGTCGCGGTATGACAGCTCCCTTTTCCGCCGCCGCCCGGCAAAATGTGAAACCGTCAGCAATGCCGCCGTCAGCAACAGCATGCATCCGACCAGCAGCAAACCGCTTCCGAACATATCTTCGACCGTGTCTTTAAAAAACAGGCCGACAATCCCCACGGGAACCGCCGAAAGTAAAATCTTCAGCACAAGTTTCGTTTCCTCATTCCGGCTAAAAGAAAAGAATCCCCTGAACAGGCCGGCTATCTCCGTCCATAAGATAACGATGGTACTCAATACGGTCGCTACATGAAGAAGTACGGTAAATGCAAGATTCTCTTCGCCATTCAACCCGAAAAAAGTTCCGGCAATCATCAGGTGTCCGCTGCTGCTAACGGGTAAAAACTCGGTCAGGCCCTGAATAAGACCCAGTACAAGGGCTTCCAGCCAACTCATGCTTTCCTGTTTACATTGTCAGATTTCGAATCGTCTTTCGGTTTTATTAAAATACCGACAACAACAAGCGCAAAACCCAGTACGGTTACGAGAGGAGCAACGACAATACGCTGTTTGCTGAATATCGCCGGATTGAACGACACTCCGTCGGACGAACCTCCGCCGCTCATCAGCGCAAAACCCACGATTATCAACACGACAGCAGCCGCTATCAAAATAAAATTTTCTTTCCCAAATGCAAAATCTTTCATACGCATATATTATTTTTAATTTTCATACCCGGTTTAAACACTGTGCAGCTTGCTGCGCGTCATGCGCAGATACCTGTTTACGGAAAAATGGGCCGCAAAAACCGATAAAAAAACTCCCGCCGCAATGACAATGCCATATATGAGCAGCAATGTTTCCCGGCTCAGAACCTCCTCCACTCCGACAAATTCCTGTTTTATGTAATACAACGAACCGACAAGCATAATTATTGCTATCAAGCTGGCAATAAATCCGCTTATAACGTTATGCCGCACAAATGGACGGCGGATAAAAGCAGGGGTTGCACCGACAAGGCGCATCGTATAGATGAGAAACCGCTTCGAATAAATCAGAAGCCGCACCGTATTGTTTATAAGAATGAATGTGATTACTATCAGCACAATAAGCAGCATGAACAGTACGGCGCCCACCCGGCGTATATTCTGGTTCACCGTCTGCATCATGTCTTTGCGATACAGCACGTCGGTGACGCCCGCCTCGGAAGCTATGCGCCGTTCTACCAGTGACAGGCTGTCCGGATGCGTGTATTCCGACTTTAGCTTGACCTCGATGGACGCATGAAAAGGATTAAAACCGAGAAAGGTTTCGGGATTTTCGCCAAGCTCGCGCTGCATCTCAAGCAAAGCCTGCTCTTTCGAGATGTATTCCGTTGACTTTACATATTGCCGGCTATCGAGGTTGTCCTGCAGCTTGTGGATTCTCGCAGCAGGAAGATTTTCTGCCAGGACGACGGATATTGAAATGTTTTCCTTCACGTAGTGAGACAGTTCATTGCCCAGGAAACCGACTATTAATATCAGCCCCAGAAGAAAAAGTACCAACGAAATACTGACCACCGAAATGAGATGGGAATTGAAAAATGATATTGTATTCCTTTTATTTTTTGCTGCCATTCAAAGTAACTCTCGTAAATATAAAGTTTTGCGGAAGGACCAACTACTATTCCTCCCAATTTCGGCACAAAATAAATACATTTCCATGTAAAATCATCACAGTTTATGCATTTTTAACAATTTCTTTTCCAAATAGGGTTGCCGAGGTCGCATTCTCGATGCATACCTTGACAAAATCGCCCATGCGATGTAAGCCTTTGTCGAATATGACGACCTTGTTGTGTTCCGTATGGCCGAAAAGCCGGTCGCGCGAACGTTTCGAAAAGCCTTCGACAAGCGCCTCGAAAGTTTTCCCGACATCGCGGAGGTTGCTTTCTTCCGACAGTTTGTTTTGCAAATCAATCATGTCCTGCAGGCGCCGTATTTTGACCTCTTCCGGCACATCGTCCGGCAAATGTCCGGCGGCATGCGTTCCCGGCCGCTCCGAATATTTAAACATGAATGCCGAATCGTACCGCACTTCGCGCATCAGCGAAAGCGTCTCCTCGAAATCTTCTTCCGTCTCGGAATGAAACCCGCAGAACAAATCGGTCGAAATGGCGCAGTCCGGCAAAATGCGGCGTATGGCGGCTATCCGGTCGAGATACCACTCGCGGGTGTACCTGCGGTTCATGACCCGCAGAATCTTCGTGCTGCCCGACTGGGCCGGAAGATGAATATGCCGGCAGATGTTCCGGTGTGCAGCCATCACATGAAGCATCTCGTCACTCATGTCTTTCGGATGAGAGGTCATAAAGCGGACACGCATCCCCGGCGCCGTTTCCGCCACGCGCTCCAGCAGTTGCGGAAAGCCGGTCGCCCCACCGCCGGCCGTTTTATAGCTGTACGAGTTTACGTTCTGCCCCAGCAAAGTCACGTCCCGGTATCCTTTGGAACACATATCGGCCACTTCGTCCAGGATACTTTCCGTATCGCGGCTACGTTCGCGTCCCCTCGTATAGGGCACGATGCAATACGAACAGAAATTGTTGCAGCCACGCATGATGGAAACAAAGCCCGCCACGTGTACGCCGGCAATTTTCAATGGTTTCACATCTTTATATGTCTCCTGCGGCGAGAGTTCCACATTAATGGCTTTTTCCCCGCGTTCCACCGCTCCCGCCAGATTCGGCAGGTCCATGTATGAATCAGGCCCGGCCACCAGGTCGACGCCATGATTCCTTATCAAATCGTCTTTCACACGCTCCGCCATGCACCCCAGGACGCCTATTATGAGCGATTTTTTATGCTTGCGCAGCGACCGGAAATACTGCAGGCGGCCGATTACGCGCTGTTCCGCATTATCGCGGACAGAACAGGTGTTGACAAAAATCGCATCCGCCTCCTCGATATTTTCCGTAAGCGCATAACCATCCGTCTGCATCACGGACGATATGACTTCGGTGTCCGCCACATTCATCTGACAGCCATAAGTTTCGATATAAAGTTTGCGTTCGGCGGTATCTTTTATATTTTGAGCCATATTGTATTTTCAAAAAAAATGACTGCAAATATAGTATATTTTCCATAATATGCAATATTTTTATATTGCAACATTGTTGCAATATAAAAATATTATTGTATTTTTGCGGCGTTAAAAGAGAGATATGGATTGGATAAAAATATATGGAAGATATTTGATGCTCATGCCGCTGTTCCTTTGTCTGCAGTTGTCCGGCCAGAACAGGAAAGATACGATCGTTTCGCTTGGCGAGGTGGTTATAGATGCATACAGCAGGCGGAATGTACAGATGCGGTCGCCGCAGAATGTGGTGCAAATCGGAGAGTCGCTGCTGAAAGAGAATTTTGCAGGCAGTTTGATGCAGAGTCTGGAAAAAATACCGGGCATAAGGGCTATGCATATCGGTTCGGGACAGTCGAAACCTGTAATCCGCGGATTGGGCTTTAACCGGATGCTTGTTGCGGAAAACGGCGTTAAGCACGAGGGGCAGCAATGGGGGGAAGACCACGGGCTGGAAATTGACCAGTTTGCGCTTGATAATATCGAAATCATCAAAGGCCCGGGGGCTTTGCTTTATGGTTCCGACGCCATCGCGGGCGTGATAAATCTGAAAAGTTCATACGTCTCGCAAAAGGCGCTGGAGGGCGAAATCAATCTTTTCGGACGGACAAACAATGAGTCTGCCGGAGTTTCGGTTCACCTGGGCGGCAAAAGGAACGGATTCTGGTACAAGGTAAATTTTACGCATATTGATTACGCCGATTATCAGGTTCCTGCCGACAGCATACAATATTATTCCTATTATATCAAGCTGAAAAATAAGCGGTTGCGGAATACGGCGGGAAAGGAGCGGAACGGCGGCGTGCATTTCGGTTTTATTTCGGATAAATGGTTCGCGACCTTTTATCTGTCGGACGTTTATGCGAAAAGCGGCTTTTTTGCCGATGCGCACGGGCTGGAAGTGCGCTTGTCCGAAATAGATTACGACCGGTCGGTGCGCGATATAGACCTGCCTTATCATTCCGTCAATCATTTCAAGGCAACCGGTCATATCAGTTACCGGCTTGACCGGTTGACGCTGGATAGCGATTTTGCCTGGCAGAACAATTACCGGCAGGAATATTCCGAGCCGGTCTCGCACGGTTACATGCCTGTCCCCCCCGACGCTTTGGAACGCCGGTTTAATAAGGATACTTACACTGCAAATATCGCCGCAAAATTTACGTTTGCCGCCCGGCACGGCATGCATGCGGGTTTTAATTTCGAACATCAGGACAACCGGCGCAGCGGCTGGGGGTTTATTATCCCCGATTTCAGAACACATTCTCTGGGTGCGTTTGTCTATGACAGGTGGTATCTGTCGGACAAACTGACAGTGAGCGGAGGAGTCCGTCTTGACAGGATACAAACGGAAACCGATGAATATAAGGACTGGTATGCAACGCCCGGCGAAAATGGCGCGGCCGTTTACAGGGAACGTTCGGCGGCTTTGCTACGGACTTTCCGCTGCATGACCTGGTCGGTTGGCCTGAATTACAACCCGGAAGAATGGAGTTTCAAGGCAAACATCGGCAAAAGTTTCCGCACCCCCATTCCGAAGGAACTTGCGTCGGATGGCGTGAACTATCATATTTTCCGTTACGAGAAAGGCAATGCCGGTTTGTCGCCCGAAGAATCGTATCAGCTGGACGCAGGTGTCAGCTGGTATGGCGAAAGGATTAATATTCAGATAGAACCCTATTTGAATTATTTCCCGAATTTTATCTATCTGAATCCGACAGCCGGCTACAATGAGGGGCTGCAAATGTATTATTACACGCAAAGTGAAGTGTTTCGCTGGGGATTTGAATTTGGTGTCAACTATAAGATAATTAAGCAGATAGAACTGAGTCTGATAGGCGATTACCTTTATGCGCGGCAACTTTCGGGCGATAAGAAAGGGTATACGCTGCCGTTTTCTCCGCCTGCCGGTGCAAATGTTGAAATAAAGTACCTGCCACAAACCCGATGGACGGGCATGGATGGCTATATTTCGCTCGGATTCAGGGCCGTATCCGCTCAGAACGAAATTGTTCCCCCCGAAAATGCCACACCGGGCTATCAGTTGCTCAATGCGGCATGTGGACGGTCGTTTGCGGTTGGAGCAACCGGCCTGAAAGTCAATTTTCAGGCGCATAATCTGCTGAACAGGCGCTATTACGACCATACGGGTTTTTACCGTCTGATAGATGTGCCCGAAGCAGGGCGCAATTTTTCGATAATGACTGTGTTTAATTTTTAATTTCGAACTTATGAAGTATTTGATGACAGTATGGAGCATGAGAAAAATGGCTGTTTTAACAGTTCTTTTGCCTGCATTTCTTGCGGGAGGATGCGATGGCGACGATGAGGATGCAAAAGATATGCAGACTCCCGTGATTGAAATGAGCGGCAGCGGGCATTTTCCGCAAAACTGCGTGACGCTGAAACGTGGCGGCAGTTTCACGTTCAGGGCCAAGTTCTCGGATAATGCGGAACTGGGCAATTATAACATTGAAATTCACAATAATTTCGACCACCATTCGCACAGTACCGGCAGCGAAGAGTGTGAAAAGGATGTAAAAAAAACGCCGGTCAATGCATGGGTTTTCAATCAGGATTATTCCATTCCCACAGGTTTGAAAGAATTTGAAGCGAGCAACGAAATTACGGTTCCGGCCGATGTTGATACGGGCGACTACCATTTTATGGTGCGCCTGACCGACCAGTCGGGATGGCAACAGTTAATAGCCGTCAGCTTGAAAATCGGTGAATAAAATTTTATGCCTTATGGATAAGAGAAAAAGAAATACAAAAACAAAAGGTTTGGTGATGCGTGTTTTCGAGAACTCGGAACATGCACTGTGCTACGACGATATCGAGAAGCAATTGACCGGACAGCTGGACCGCGTGACGATTTACCGTATCCTGCAGGGATTTTGCGAAGACGGGAAGATTCACCGGATTGTCGGCGATAACGGCAAAACCTACTATGCGTGTTGCCATGACTGCGACCATGAACATCATCACGACGACCATCCGCATTTCCGCTGTATAAAGTGCAATACGGTTATATGCATCGAAGAAAATCTTTCCGCGCAAAAAGTGCCGGAAGAATATAGCATTTCATCCGTTTCCACCTTTATTTCAGGGGTTTGTCCGAAATGCAGGCCGGTCAAATTCGTTTCTGAGTAGCCAGCGAAAAGTCCGCTTTAAGCGCGTCGATAACTTCTTTCACGCTGCTTATTTTTTTTGCCAGGAACGCGTTCGTCCCGGCAAAGGCATATCCTTTGCCCATGTTTCCTTTTGCCGCGTTGTATAAGGCTTTGATAATGCAATACGGGCTTTTGGTGTAATCGCACGTTTTGATGCAGTGGAACGGGCAGCTCAACGGTTTGGTCAGGCCTTCCTTTACTCTTTTGATAAATTCCCCGTTAATGGCGCGTCCCGGCATTCCGACCGGGCTTTCGATGATTTGTATGTCATCCGGGGTTGAATTGATATAAACTTCTTTAAATGTGCGGGAGGCATCACACTCTTCGGTAGTGACGAAAATACTCCCCATCTGTACGGCCGAAGCTCCGAGTTGTATGAAACGCGAAATATCTTCGCCTGTGGAGATGCCTCCGGCTGCAATCACCGGGATATGTTTCTCCTTTTTGTAACTTTCCGCAACGGATACGACGTCCGGTATGAGCGCCTCGAGCGCATAACTGTTGTCCGACAGCTGTTCCTTTTTGAATCCCAGATGCCCTCCGGCCTTGGGGCCTTCAACGACAATCGCATCAGGCAGATATCCGTAATTGCTGCTCCATTTGGTGCAGATTACCTTTGCCGCTCTTGACGATGAGACGATCGGGACTAACTTGGTTTTGCTGTCTGAAACCAGATACGAGGGCAGGTCTAAAGGAAGCCCCGCTCCGGCAAAAATCACATCAATCTTTTCCCTTATGGATGTACGGACCATATCGGCATAGTTGGAAAGGGCGACCATGATGTTTACGCCGATTACGCCTTTTGTTTTTTCACGGGCTTTCCGAATCTCTTCCCTAAGTCCTGCGATGCATTTATCGGCATAACCACCTTTCGCTTTCGGATATAACAATCCCAGTCCCGCGCATGAAATTACGCCGACGCCTCCCGCATTGGCCACGGCGGAAGCCAGCCCCGACAGGGAAATGCCGACACCCATTCCGCCCTGTATAATGGGGATTTTCACTTCAATATTTCCGATGAAAAAAGATTTCATAGATTTAGTTTTATGGTTTTGTAAAGTCGATTTGTTGTGTGTCTGTTCCGGACTGTCTGATATAAAAAAAACAGAAGGCGGTTAACCTTCTGTTTTTTTGTTGATTTTTAATACCGTCCGAAGCCGCCTCCTCCGTTGTTTCTTCCGAAGCCACTTCCTCCGTTATTCCTTCTGAATCCGTTGTTACTACCGCGATTCCGATTTCCACCGCCGCCGCCTCCGAACGAAGAACGTTCGGTTCTTGGGCGTGCTTCACTTACTGATATGACTTTATTGTCATATTCGGCGCCATTCAATTCATCAATAGCCTTTTGGCCATCCGCGTCATTCGGCATTTCTACAAAACCAAATCCTCTTGATCTCCCGGTTTCCCTGTCGTTGATAATTTTTGCAGAAGAAACCTCTCCGTACTCTGTAAATAACTCGTTTAAGTCGGCATCATTTATGCTGTAGCTTAAACCTGAAATGTAAATGTTCATTAAAATTTTTATTAAAAATAAATACTGCTTTTGATTGAGTAGGAATATTAAAAGGAGAAACTACTTAAAATAAGATATAAAAAGAAGAACTTTACTATAAAATTCATGCTCAATTCGTAGCAAAGATAAACACTTAAATTGAACAATAATATGATTTCAATCTTATTTGTGTTTTTTTAACAAAATCACCCGGATTAATCACCCGTATAAGCGTTTTGAAAGGCATATTCTGTTTTTTTCTTTTGATATTTAACATTTCGTTTAATCATTTTTTGCACTGTTTTCTCAACCAGTCGTTGCCGGCGGCTGTCTGTTCGGGGTATGTCCAGTGGCCGGTGTTCAGGTACAGGTTCAACTCTTTATTTCCGGGAATGACATTGTATGCGGCATACATCGATGTTGGCGGACAGGTCACGTCGTTGAAGCCCCAGCTGTACCATCCGGGCGCTTTTACCCTCCGGGCGAAGTTTACGACATCAAAATAGGGCAGTGTTTCCACTTCGTTCGGCTGCGGTTTGCTGTCCCTGAAATAGTGAGGCCAGCCTCCGGCGCGGTTGTTCAGATAGCCGGCAAAATCGCACAGGGCGGGATAGTAAGCCGCCAGGAACTTGATGCGCGGGTCCAGCCCCGCGGTTATGATTGACAGCGCGCCTCCCTGGCTTCCGCCTGTAACGCCGACCGTACTGCCGTCAAATTCGGGTAATGAATAAATGAAATCCACCGCGCGGACGCAACCCGAATAGACCCTTTTATAATAATGTATATTGCGGTCGTTCATGTTTATTCTCGGATACCCAATCAGCGCCCCGGCGTTCAGGTTGTTGTATACCTCCTGTGGCATGGTCACGGGAATCCCATGAATGCCAATCTCCAGGGAAATGATGCCCTCACCCATGCTGCCGCCGCCGTAGGGACGGATACCGGCGCCGGGAACCCGCAGTATGGCCGGATATTTGCCCGGAGCTTTCGGCGTGACAAGTATGCCGTACATATAGGAACCGTAACGGTCGTTTTGAAAACTTACCTCATATACATTTTGCGTGGAGGTACATTTTTCGGGTATTAAAGTCATTCTGGGATTTAATGGCGTTTTGCGCGCTTCGGCGATGGCGCCGGACCAAAATTCGTCGAAGTCTGCAGGATTGGCTGTAGCCGGCTGGATTTTTTCCACGTCATATCCCACGGTTGCCATTTCCTCATAGTTGTTCCCGTCGACTTTGGCCGTTACTTTGCAGCGAAGAAATCCGGGTTCTTTCATCGACGACTTCAGCGTGAGCTTGCCGTCCTTTAACGTTACGCCCTGTTTCTTTTCCGTGGGGAAAACTTCGGGCCCGAGTTCGTAATCGACAGACACGTTTTTCATCAGGACATTGTCCTTATAGACCTGAATGTCGAACGTGACATTCTCTTTTGCACTGTACTTCCAGTCGGCGTGATCGGGAGTAACAACAACATTGACTAATTTTCGGGCAGGCTGAGCCTGTAAATCCGCAATCGTGCCCAAAAAGAAAAACAGGGAACAGATAAATAAAAAATCTCTTTTCATAGATGTGTATTTAAAATTAAACATAGTCAAAATACAGGGTAAATTTTCATTTTGCAAAAATAAGGATATTATTGAAATAAACCATCATTATCCGCATATTTTTGAATAAAAAGAGAAAAGAGCCGAACAATCACTGCTCTGCCCTTTCCCGCCTTAAAAACCTAAAATATGAAAAAACCTAACCTAAATGTGATATGGATAGACTATAAGTTTTTCCCAAGGTTTAATGTGTAACCGGTTAAATAATGTTTATCTTTGCGGCATGTTTGGAATAAAATGATGAAAAAGTGTTCAAAACTGAAAATTGAATTTCCGGATGGGGTAGCGGAAATACTGCTTCACGCCTGCTGTGCGCCATGTTCGACGGCTATTGTGGAATGTCTGTTGGAAAATAATATTCGTCCGACATTGTTTTACTATAATCCGAATATTTTTCCGGACAGGGAGTATGAAAAGCGCAAGGCGGAATGTCTCCGTCATGCGCGGATGCTGGGGCTTGATTTTATTGACGCCGATTATGACCATGACAAATGGCTCGGCGAAGTGCGGGGGCTGGAGGGCGAACCGGAGCGCGGGGCGCGTTGCCTGAAGTGTTTCAGGGTGCGTCTGACTGCTGCGGCCTCGTATGCCGACAGCCGGGGTTTCAGGGTGTTTGCGACTACGTTGGCCACATCGCGCTGGAAAAGCCTGGAACAGATATCCGAAGCCGGAGCGTATGCCGCCGCCCATTTTCCGGGGCTTACCTTTTTGGCGCAAAACTGGCGCGGGGGAGGTCTCAGCGAGCGCCGCAACGAACTCGTGCGTCTGTATGATTTTTATAACCAGCAATATTGCGGATGCGAGTTCAGTATGAATAACAAAAAAAATAAATAGCTGACAATTAGCTTATTGCTAAAAATAAATGAAAAAGTTATTGTCAATTGAAAAAAAGTCCGTACCTTTGCATGGTTTTTTTTACAACTTGAATTGACTTTGGAACGGTTGAAAACATATCAGATAGACTTGAAAAATTTCTTTCCGGCAGTGAAATATCAGTTTGATTATGTGCTTGGAGACGATTTTTTTAAGAGTGTGGACGGGCCTGAAGTCAGGCAGGGTAATGTAAATGTTTCGCTATCCGTCGTATATGCAGCTTCGGCGTTTGAGTTGGATTTTCATATTGACGGTGTCGTTACGGTAACTTGCGACCGCTGTCTGGACGATATGGAAATCCCCGTGAAGACGGAAGACAGGTTGATTGTTACGTTTGGAGAAGCGTATGCCGAGGTGAGCGACGTCCATATCGTCATTTCGGAAGATGAAGGATTTATCAATGTCGCCTGGTACATGTACCAGTTTATCGCATTGGCCATACCGATCAAGCACGTACATGAGCCGGGTGGATGCAATGAGATGATGGCATTGAAACTGAAAGAATTATGTGTGGATGAAATTGTGGAAGATGAAGGTTTGTTTCAGGAAACGGACGAACAGGATGAAATCGGTTCTGCCGAGCCGGATGCCGGAGGATATGATCGGCCGGTGGATCCCCGTTGGGAAACCCTTCGTAATTTGATAAGAGATAATTAATTTAAAATAAGAACATTATGGCACATCCTAAAAGAAGACAAGGAAGTACAAGAACCGCTAAGCGCAGAACGCACGATAAGGCAGTTCTCCCGACATTGGCCGTATGCCCGAACTGTGGCGCATGGCACGTTTATCACACTGTATGCGGCGAATGTGGCTACTACAGAGGTAAATTGGCGATCGAAAAAGAAGCTGCTGTTTAAGTAGGCTTTTTGAGTAGTTCTGTAAGAAAAGATAATAGCCCTAAAATTTCTCACGTTTTAGGGCTATTTTTAAATTTAAAAAGGATATAACATTATGATAAATGCGTTTATTACAGGAGTAGGAGGGTATATTCCTGAAGATAAAATAACAAATGAAGACATCGCAAAAATAGTTGATACGAATGATGAGTGGATTGTGTCGCGCGTGGGTATCCGGGAACGGCGTGTGCTCAGGGGCGGGAAAGCCATGTCGTACATGGGCATACAGGCCGTAAATGATCTGATTGCGAAGACGGGGATTGACCCCGAATCCGTCGAGGGTATTATATGCGCCACGTCAACCGGCGATTATCATTTCCCACCCGTTGCCTCTATCATATCGTATCAGACCGGTTGCCGCAAGGCTTTCGCATTTGATTTGCAGGCTGCCTGTTCGGGATTCATATACCTGCTCGAGACGGCGGCAAACTATGTCCGTTCGGGCCGCTACAAACGTATTATTGCCGTTGCGGGCGACATGATGACGGCTATCACGAACTATACGGACCGCGCAACGTGTCCTTTGTTCGGTGACGGCTGCGGCGCTGTACTGCTCGAACCGACAGCCGAATCCGTCGGAGTACTGGATTCCATCCTGCGTACGGACGGCAGCGGCTTGCCGCATCTCCTGATGAAAGCCGGCGGCTCGGCCAGAGTACCGTCTTATGAGACGGTTGACAATCACGAACATACGGTTTATCAGGAGGGGAAAGTCGTTTTTAAACGCGCTGTTTCGGAGATGGCCGATGTGGCTTCGGAGATTGTCGAACGTAACGGACTGAAAAAAGACAACATAGACTGGATTGTGCCTCACCAGGCGAACCTGCGTATCATAGATGCCGCAGCGCGCCGGCTGGAAGTGCCGATCGAAAAGGTGATGATTAATATTCAACGGTACGGGAACACAAGTTCGGGAAGTATCCCGCTTTGCCTGTGGGAATGGGAGTCGAAACTGAAAAAAGGCGACAACCTTATTCTGGCAGCCTTTGGAGCAGGCTTCACCTGGGGTGCAACGTATCTGAAATGGGGTTATGACGGAAGCGATACATAAATCGGGATTTGTCAATATCGTGGGCAATCCCAATGTGGGCAAGTCTACATTGATGAACTGCCTTGTCGGCGAACGTATCTCTGTCATTACGTCGAAAGCGCAGACTACGCGGCACCGGATCATGGGAATCGTTAATACCGACACGATGCAGATTGTCTATTCCGATACGCCGGGCGTGCTGCATCCGAATTACAAACTGCAGCAGTCCATGCTTAACTTCTCGGAATCGGCTCTGGGAGATGCCGATGTGTTGCTCTACGTCACCGATGTGGTTGAAAAAACCGATAAGAATGAGGAATTTCTCGGCCGCGTGCAAAAAGCCGAATGTCCGGTACTGCTGCTTATCAACAAGATAGACCTTTCGAACCAGAAAGAGCTTGAAGGATTGGTGGAAAAATGGCATGCGCTGCTGCCCGGCGCCGGGATTTATCCGGTATCGGCACAGGCGGGTTTCAACGTGGACGCAGTGCGCAAACGTATCGAGGAACTGATTCCGCCGTCGCCCCCGTATTTCGATAAAGACGCCCTGACGGATCGTCCCGCGCGTTTTTTTGTGACGGAAATTATCCGCGGGAAGATCTTGCTTTATTACCAGAAGGAAATTCCATATTCCGTCGAAGTCGTGGTCGAACAGTTTACCGAAGAAAAAAGTAACATTCACATCAAATCGCTTATTATCGTCGAACGCGAATCGCAGAAGGGTATCATCATCGGTCATCGCGGGCAGGCTTTGAAAAAGGTTGGGGTGATGGCGCGCAGGGATCTGGAGAAATTTTTTGACAGGAAAATCTTCCTTGAAATGTTTGTCAAGGTGGAACCCGACTGGCGCAACCGCGATAATATGCTGCGCATGTTCGGATATCAGGTGGATTGAGTGATTGTATAAACAAAAAAAAGTAAATAACGATGAAAAATGTAGTAGCAATCGTAGGACGCCCCAATGTGGGTAAATCCACGCTGTTCAACCGTCTGACGCAGTCGCGCCAGGCGATAGTGAACGAGGAGGCGGGTACGACGCGCGACCGCCAGTATGGCAGGGTCGAATGGACCGGGCGCGAATTTTCGCTTATCGATACGGGCGGATGGGTTGTCAATTCCGATGACGTGTTCGAGAGCGAGATAAACAAACAGGTGCAGGTCGCAATCGAAGAAGCCGACGTCATGCTTTTCGTCGTTGATGTGCTGACGGGCGTTACCGACCTCGATGACGAAGTTGCCCGGAAACTTCGCCGGAGTAACAAACCGGTTATCCTGGCTGTCAACAAAGCCGATAATTACGAAACGCATGCCCTGGCTGCGGAATTTTACAGCATGGGACTTGGCGATCCCTACTGCGTCTCGGCCATAAACGGCTCATATACGGGAGATTTGCTGGATCGGATAGTTGAGGCGCTGCCGGCGGAAATAAGTGATGAAACTGAGGAGGAACTGCCGCGTATCGCTGTCGTCGGACGTCCCAATGCCGGCAAATCGTCTCTGGTAAATGCTTTTATCGGGGAGGAACGCCATATTGTTACGGATATTGCCGGAACAACACGCGATTCGATATATACGAAATACAACAAGTTCGGGCTTAATTTTTATCTGGTCGATACGGCCGGCATACGTAAAAAGAACAAGGTAAACGAAGATCTTGAGTATTATTCGGTTATACGTTCCATACGGGCCATCGAAAATTCGGATGTATGCGTACTGATGGTGGATGCCGTACGCGGAATCGAGAGCCAGGATCTGAATATATTTTCCATTATCTGCAAAAATAAAAAAGGGCTTCTTGTCTGTGTAAACAAATGGGATCTGGTTGAAGACAAGTCGCCGGAATCCATAAAGACGTATATTCGCGCCATTCAGGACCGGTTTGCGCCATTCACGGATTTCCCCGTACTGTTTATCTCGGCAACGACCAAGCAGCGCATCTTTAAAGTCCTGGAAAAAGCAAGGGACGTGTACGAGAACCGTTACCGGCGCGTTCCGACGGCCAAGCTCAACGAAGTGATGCTCCCGATTATCGAAAACACGCCGCCTCCCGCCATAAAAGGGAAGTATGTCAAAATAAAATACATAACGCAACTGCCGGGAGGCAACGTCCCGTCGTTTGTCTTCTTCTGTAACCTGCCGCAATGGGTAAAAGAACCGTACCGTCGTTTCCTGGAAAATAAAATGCGCGAAAACTGGGATTTCAGCGGCACGCCGATACAGATTTTTATGAGGGAGAAATAAATTATTCAACCGTCAGGTTCAGAATGTTTTTTAACTTTTCGAGCGCCGGATTCTTATTCGTAAGGTAATTGTATTTTTCCGTTGAGGTGTAAATCATTTCCTTTTCCTCTTTCTCGACAATGCGGATATCCATTTTTATGTGCGTGTTATTCAGTTTGCCGCACAGATGTCCCAAAATTGTCCTGCTGAAGTTAAGTATTTCATCTTTCTGGCTTGGATTGTAAACCGGCACTTCGAGTGTGAAATCCTCTTTCAATACCGGCTTGCAGTTTATCAGCGTATTTTTCAGGTGTGTTTTTTCAACCGTCAGGCTTTCGGCATATTCAAGCCAGTGTTTAAGAAGCAGTTCCTGTGAAAAATCACTGCTGGCATCGGACATTGGCGCTGCGAATGTCGTTTGTTCCGTTCGCGCCGTGTTTTCGACCAGTATTTTCAGCGATGTACTGCGTAGCGCGGGGATTTTGTCAATATCCGTATTCGCCGCAGATTTTGAATATGTCGGCGATTTCGAGCCTGGCGGTGACGACGTATGACCGCCAGGAGGCGCACTGTCCGGGGTTTTCGCCTGCTGTTGTGAAGCGGAAATCGGTTTAATCAGCTTTTTTTTTTATCGTCCTCTTCTGCGGGGCTTGCCGTAAGCTGACATAACTGTATAAGCGTGAGTTCCAGCAGTAGCCGTTTGTTACGGCTGTTCCGGTAATTCAGGTCGCACTGGTTTGCGAGTTCGATAGCCCTGAAAAGAAGTTTGTCGGCGCACTTTTTTGCCGTCTCTTTATAACGTTCGCGTATGGACGCTCCCACTTCGAAGAGCACAAGGGTTGCCTCGTCCCTGCAAACCAGAAGGTCGCGGAAATGCGCCGCCAGTCCCGTGATGATGTTCTGCCCGTCAAAACCCTTTTCGAGAATCTCCCTGAGTATGAGCATGCAGGCGCGGACGTCCCCGCCGAGTATGGCATCGGTAATGCGGAAATAATATTCGTAATCAAGGACATTCAGGTTGTCGATAACGGCCTTGTAAGAGATGTTACCCGCCGTAAAACTCGCCACCTGGTCAAAGATTGAAAGAGCGTCGCGCATGCCGCCGTCCGCCTTTTGCGCAATGATGTTCAGCGCTTCGGGTTCAGCGGAAATATGCTCGCACGATGCCACGTATTGCAGATGTTCGACCATATCTTCAATCGTTATGCGGATGAAATCGTAAGTCTGGCAACGCGACAGTATGGTCGGGAGAATCTTCTGCTTTTCCGTTGTCGCAAGTATGAATATGGCGTGATGAGGCGGTTCCTCAAGCGTTTTAAGGAACGCGTTGAACGCCGCCGTGCTGAGCATGTGAACCTCGTCGATGATATAAACCTTGTATTTGCCCAGTTGCGGCGGGATACGCACCTGCTCCGTCAGCGACCGGATATCGTCGACCGAGTTGTTCGACGCCGCGTCAAGCTCATGAATGTTCAGCGAACGCTGTTCGTTGAACGAGCGGCATGACTCACATTCGTTGCAGGCCTCGCCTTCGGGCGTAAGATTCAGGCAGTTTATCGTCTTGGCAAAGATACGCGCGCACGACGTCTTGCCGACCCCGCGCGGTCCGCAGAACAGGTAGGCGTGAGCCAGTTTTCCGCTTTGAATGGCATTCTTCAAAGTCGTGGTGAGAGCCTTTTGTCCGACAACGCTTTTAAACGTCGAAGGCCTGTATTTACGCGCCGAAACGATATAATCTTCCATCTGTTTTCAAATTGTGCGAAATAATTATTTCTCAAATTGTCTGCAAATATATAAATTTTTTTTCTACTTTTGCATAAACTCTTTTCAGATATGTCACGATTGACCGATTTTTATAAAAAATACCTTGCCGGATTGAACAAATACTGGCTGGTAACGATTTTGTTCTTTCTCTTTACCCTCCTTGTCGGCGACAGCAGCCTGTATAACCGTTATGCTTATGATGAGAAAATACGTTCGCTCGAAAACGAGATACAGCGTTATAAAAGGGAAATTGAACAGAACAGGAAGAAACTGCAGGAATTGCAGACCGACAAAATCGGGCTGGAGCAGTTTGCCCGTGAAGAATATTTCATGAAGGAAGAAGATGAGGATGTATTTATTATTGAAGAATGAACCGGCAGATGCGTAATTATATATTTATGTTTTCCTCCGTGCTGGCGTTCGCCGGTGCGACGCTGTACATCACGCACTGGATGCATGCGCCGCAGGTCTTTGCTGTCGGCGCCGCCGGCATAACGGTAAGTTTTATGACCGCACCCTATAAGAATCTCGGTTTCCGCAGCCGTCGCCTGCACCGCATAAACATCCTGGCGGGCGTTTCCATGATCGCCGCCTCCGTATTCATGTTCCGCGGAAGAATGGAGTGGGTCGTATTCCTGTTTATCTCGGCCCTGTTGCTGATATACACGTCATTCGTCAGCCCCCGCGCCGGCGAATGACGGTTAATAATGCCATTCGTCCGTCCAGCGGATGACCGGCTGCTCGCCGTCGAAAGTGAGCGGGAGCCAGATATAACGTCCGTCAATTGCATTCCTGGGCATCCAGCGATCGCCCATGTAGATGAAGCGGTCCGACGTTCCGGGGACAGGCAGCACATAAGTGCTCTGTGAGCGGAAAGACACGTCGGCATCCTCGCCGACAAAAGGATTTTCCAGTTCCCGCCACGGCCCCCAGATGGATGAAGCGACAGCCGAGCGTCCGGCATTCGGCGCCCACCCGGTGCATCCCGACATGATAAGGTAATATTTGCCGTCTTTCTTGAACATGGCAGGCGCTTCCATAAAACGTCCGACAAAAAATCTCGCGTATTTTCCCGAACAGCCGGTATAGTCATCATTCAGTTCGGATATGTGAAGCGTACTGTTTTCCTCCGATGCATAAATATGATAAGCCTTGCCGTCGTCGTCGACAAACAGGTTCATATCGCGCGCCATCTGTCCGCCCTGCATGTCACGGCCAAGGATATTCAGCGAATCCGGATGATCCGGCAGCTCGCCTCCGCTGTATCGCTGTCCGGCGACGGGAATGATTCCCGACTTGTGCACCTCCCGGACGTTCTGCGGCCAATAGCCCGCGTTCGGTCGCGCCGCTTCCAGAAACCGGTAAGGCCCGGTCGGTTTGTCGCTGACGGCAATACCGCTTAGCGCACCCGTATATCCCCCTCCCTTAGGCTCCAGGTGAAACCACATCACGTAATTGTTGTTTTTCCTGTTATGGATAACCTTCGGCCGTTCCAGGATACATCCCTTTGTGATGCTGTGCGTCAAATCATCTTCAACCACACTGAGTACAATGCCCTCATCTTTCCAGTTATACAAGTCTTTCGACGAGTAACAGCGCACCCCGACCTGCGCCACATTCCCGGCTTCACCTTCCGTTTTGTGTTCGCCGAACCAGTAATAAACATTGCCCATCCGAAGAATCCCTCCACCATGCGCATTGATGTGTGTCCCGTTATTATCCGGCCATATTTCGCCGGGAGTAAATGATTTTACCGCATGATCCGAGCAGGCGTAAATCACGGACAGCAAAAGCGCCGTCCGGCAAAGATTCAAAAGACAGTTTTTATGTTTCATAATATCATATAATGTATGCGTCGGCAAATGTACGTGAAAATATCAAGAAATACAAGTCGTAGCGCGGGAAAAAAAATCGGAAGGGAGAGATGCCTATTTTTTTTTGAAAAAAACAGGTATTATATTTTGTATTTTGATATTTGTTCCCTATATTTGGGGCGAAATATATATTAGATTTAATGCTGATGTTAAATAACCTTTTGATGTATCATCGATTTGATGTGATGGTGACAGCCGAAACCGATACGATGTTTGATGCATGGGTGGGAGCGGTATTGCGAAACAATCTTTTGTGTGCGACAGAACAGATTGATTTGCCGGATCGGGATATGTCCCTGTTCCGTTATTGTCGGCAATTCCCTCTATCCGCTCAACATCCTTTGTATAATGAACTGAAAGACGGTTTTCCAGCTCCTTACTACCTGTATGTGCGCACTCCCCGTGCAACGGAGATGACAAAAATACAGGCCGGACAGACCATCACCTTTTCACTGACGCTGATGGGCGAAATATCGCGATACATCACATGTTTCATGGAAGCGATCGATTTCATGTGCCGCAAGGGACTGGGTTTGTATTCCAAACCGTTTGTACTGAATGAAGTGCGCGAAGTATCAGCCATGGGCGAAAACCATCTCCTGTTCCGCGACGGCGAAATCATATCCCGACGGCTGCTGTATCCGGTTGATATGGAGACTGTTCCGACTGTATCGGCGCAGTCGGACTGCATACGGATTGTATTCGAGTCGCCCGTCAGTCTGATAAAACAGCGTAACCGTCCGGATCCGCCCGGTTATCAGGAAAAAAGCAACCTGTTCCCAAGTTTTTACCAGCTCGTGAGAACCGCCGCATACCGTCTGGAGAAACTGCATGCTCTGTATGCCGCTCCACATGATGTGGACCGCTACAACCAATCGCATGAAAACATGGAAGCCACGCTGGAACAAGCCGCAAGTCCGGAGATAGAGGAAATAAATCTGAAACGGATAGAACTGAAAAGTTCGCGCCGTAAAAACAGTAACGAAACCCGCATCCCTCTCACCGGCCTCATCGGCGACATGACATTCCGAGGTAACTACAAACCTTACATTACATTATTAAAATACATGGAACAGTTGGGCGCAGGCAACCACCTGACATACGGTTTCGGGAAATATAGGATAGAAATGCAATGAAGATAAAGATATTTTTACTGGGAGGTTATGATTTGGAAATGTTGACGATAAGGAAATTATTGGAACAGCATAACGAAATCTTTTTTGACGGAAAACTTCGCTGGGACAATGCTTTGCTTTCCCGATACGCGGATATGCTGAAACAGTATGCTAATGACATCCGCTATACTGTTTATGGCGTGGAACTTACGGAAGATGTTTCTCTTCCCCGTAATTATTATCGGATTAATCATCATAATGAATACAGCGATCGCCTATCGTCGCTGGAGCAAACGGCAGTGATACTTGGCAGGAAATTGGATCGGGAACAACAGCTTATTGCGGCAAACGACCGGGGATATATTCCTGCCATGCGGGAGATGGGTGCCGACGATGACGAAATCCGGGAGATTCGTATTGCCGACCGTCAGTCACAGGGCGTTACGACGGACGACGAAGATTTGGCAGCCATAGCGGTCGCGAATAAAACAGCGGAAAATGGCATTATAATCGTAGAATCCGCAACCGGACGGTTTTCACCCATTACCGACAGCTTGTTCCCCTACGAAAAATTGCTGATATACACAAATGAGGAACTTATATATTATGGTAAGGGAAAAGAACGGTTGACGGAATGTTTCGGAGCAGAAATAAATCAGGGCAAAATGTATTACGGCGGGGGAAACAATGGTTTTATCGGAACGAAAAAAGCCCTGTTTTCGGAAGAAGAAATAATCGGATTAAAGAATAAAATTGTAGAACTATTAAAATAATATGCTTATGTACAGTTGTCATGTTTTTTACTTCCCGTTCAAATGGGAAATCGATGGTCGGAAATCCATGCTGTTTGCCGAGCAGACGAATCTGGATAACATTGAATGGAATCCGCAGAGTAGCTGGAAAAAGAACTCGGAAGCGCTTGATCCGGATGAACAACAATCTTTATACAATGAGGAAAATTATTTCTATGAATTTGTCCATCCCGTACTGTATGATACGGGAAAGGAAAATTCTATCCTTAAACACTTTGAACGTGAAGAACCTCAGCGATGCGAGGTCTCGTACATTATATCCAGGCGTGGAGGGAAAACCTATACGCTGAAAGTTGATGCCATCAATCTCAATCTGTATGAAACAGGCGTTGGGATGCTCACCTTTTTTCTTAAAAATGAACGGGATGATCAAAAGGAAGAGGAAGATATTCTCACGATTAACCAATACGGAAGGCGTATTTCCCCCCCGTTCTATGACGATATAGAGGGGAAACATGAAACGGCGGAATATCTTGCTATTGAAGGCCTAAACGGAACTCCTAACCGATACAGGGAAGATTTCGCAAGCTGGATAAGGAACGGTAAATTGGGGAAAAAATCATGGTCGCCCGCATGTTTTGTTAATAACCTGATCCTTGATCTATACGATGGATTTAAAATAACTCCGGTCATTGATGACCGTATGTTTGTGAATTGCTGGTATGCAAACAACGAATTGGTTGATAAGTTTAAACATTGTGATACCAAAGAACTTAATGAATTTTTCCAGGGGACGGAATTTTG
>JAIRYY010000056.1 GCA_031267485.1 Tannerella sp. | reverse complement strand
TTTTGCAAAATGATATTTCAGGTCTTCAAGCACTTTCGGATAATCATCCTCCACCTGTTCCTTTGTTGTTTTATTCTCCGAAAGAAGCAGCCAGCGCTTCAGGATATCATCGGCAAATGCAATCTCTCCGACCTTTTTTATAAGGAACGCGCGTACATCCTTTATAAATCTGAAATTGCTCTCCGGCAGGACTTGCTCAACGAGTAATTCCTTGATTCTGTCACGGAACGCCTCTTCGTCTTTTACCGCATCCGGCCCGAAAACCTGATCGTAAAATTCCTGATTAAGTTCGGCCGGCTTGTGACGCATAATTTCCTTTATCTCAAAAGTGAAATCACTCTTCATTTCTTCCACTTTATCCTTCCCTATTTTGAGGAACGAAGCAATCTCCGCTTCCACTCCCTCGTATGCGCGGTACGGGTTAAAAACGATTTTGGCATTCAACTCCGCACCGATAAACTTCTCCTGTTCCGGCTTGTCCTTGATGTAAGAGGGCATCAGTACGGCATTTTCAACAAGGATGCCGCCCGCTTTCGGATCTCCGTTCTCCAGCTCCTCAACAATTCCCTTAACCACATCCGTATCTTCAACTTTATCCGCATTCCCGTAAGAGCCAAAATTCTTGCGATACGAATCTATCTGTTTATCAATCAGCTCATCGTCAACAAGAAGTTGGTAGCTGGTAAGTTTATCCTCCTTTGTCAATTCGAAATCAACATCCGGCGACAATGCCACATCGAAACAAAATTCAAAATTTTCATCCGTATCGAAATCAATGGGCTTCTGTTCGCTCTCGTTCGGTATCGGTTCGCCCAGCACTTTAATGTCGTTGTCGCGGATGTACGAATACAGTTTTTCCGAGACCAGCCTGTTTACTTCTTCGGCCAAAGCATGCTTACCGTACAGTTTCCTGACAAGACCGAGCGGAACCATACCCTTCCTGAATCCGGGCATATTTACTTTCTGACGCAATTTGTGCAGATTTCTATCCAATGAATCCGCATAGTCATTCTTCTCGATTTCTACCTTTAATACGCCGCTCACGGCATCGTTGTTTTTAAGAGAAACATTCATTCTGTCTTGTTTATTAATTAATTAGTTCTTACTCTTCCTGAAAATTAGGATGCAAAAATAATAAAAATATTTCATGCTTTATCTTTATCTCTGAAATTTTTATTGACGAAAATCATGGATATAACCAAATTCACGACAAGCACGCCGCCGCAGCAGGCAATATAAAATGCCAGCCACTCATTCACCGGTTTGTATGCAAAATAAGCGACAATCGTTGTTATAAGTATGAACACAACAACAAACAGCAGCACGTGCAGCACTTTTTTCTTCTTCATATTTCCACTGATTTACCTGCGAAGATAATGCTTTTATATTATTTAGTTTGATATACGGAAAAAAAATGCGATATTTGCATCACTTTTTATAGATTTTAACCATTAAAACAATGAGAATATGACTAAAAGCGCATTGCAAATCGCACGGGCTGAATATACGCCCAAAGTACCGGTTGCCTTAAAAGGCGAAGTGAAAGCCGTAGAGGGGAAATATACGCAATCGGTTGCAAATCAGAAAGAAATAAAGGAATTATTTCCCAACACATACGGTATGCCGGTCGTTACGTTCGAGAAAAGTAACGAACAAAAACAGTTGCCCGCCATCAATGCCGGCGTGATTCTTTCCGGCGGACAGGCGCCCGGCGGACATAACGTGATTGCTGGCCTTTTCGACGGGCTGAAAGCGGTGAACGAAAAGTCGCGCCTTTACGGATTCATACTTGGGCCGGGCGGACTGATTAATCATCAATACATGGAACTGACGGGCGATATCATCGACGAATACCGGAACACGGGCGGCTTTGACATGATCGGTTCCGGCCGTACAAAACTGGAAACAAATGAACAGTTTGACAAAGGCCTTGAAATACTGGAAGAGTTAAAAATAAGTGCATTAGTGATAATCGGAGGAGACGACTCGAATACAAACGCCTGTGTCCTGGCGGAATATTACAAAGCCGGCGGGAAAAACGTGCAGGTGATCGGTTGCCCGAAAACAATCGACGGAGACCTGAAAAATGAACAGATAGAGACGTCTTTCGGTTTCGATACGGCCTGCAAGGTTTATTCGGAAGTAATCGGAAACATACAGCGGGATTGCAATTCCGCCCGCAAATACTGGCATTTCATCAAACTGATGGGACGCTCCGCCTCGCACATCGCACTGGAATGTGCATTGCAGACGCATCCGAACATCTGCATCATCTCGGAAGAAGTGGAGGCGAAAAACATGTCGCTCGACGATATCATCAATCAGATAGCCGCTATCGTCGCCAAACGCGCCGAACAGGAAGACAACTTCGGAACGGTGCTGATTCCGGAGGGTCTTATCGAGTTTATCCCCGCCATGAAACGGCTGATTAACGAGCTGAACGATTTCCTGGCCTCAAACGATGCCGAATTTAAGATGATAAAGAAAAGCGAGCAGCGCGCTTACATCATCCGGAAACTGACGAAAGACAATTCCGGGCTGTATGCGAGCCTTCCCGAAGGGGTAGCCCGCCAGTTGACCTTAGACCGCGACCCGCACGGCAACGTACAGGTATCATTGATTGAGACGGAGAAACTGCTCGCCGAAATGGTCGGCAACCGCCTCGTCGAATGGAAAGCCGACGGACGGTATAACGGTAAATTTTCCGCACAGGTACACTTCTTCGGTTACGAAGGCCGGTGCGCCGCCCCGTCAAACTACGACGCAGACTACTGTTATTCTTTAGGATATACCGCTTCATGCCTTATAAACTCCGGGAAAACGGGATACATGTCGTCCGTAAGAAACACGACCGCTCCCGCCGACCGGTGGATCGCCGGCGGCATCCCCATCACCATGATGATGAACATGGAACGCCGCCATGGCGAGATGAAACCCGTCATACAAAAAGCGCTCGTGAAACTTGACGGCGCTCCGTTCAAAACATTTGCAGCCAACAGAGACAGATGGGCATTAACGACCGATTACGTATATCCCGGACCGATACAGTATTTCGGGCCAACGGAAGTCTGCGACCAGCCAACCCAAACACTTTCGCTGGAACAGAGCAAACGGCCGGATAGCGTACTATAAAAACAGACAGGCAATGGCAAAAGGCATGAAAGAATCGGCGCTCAGGTATCATTCCGAGGGCAGGCCGGGTAAAATAGAAGTAGTTCCGACGAAACCTCACAGTACACAGCGGGATTTGTCGTTAGCCTACTCTCCGGGAGTGGCGGAGCCGTGTCTCGAAATAGAGAAAAATGCGGAAACGGCATACGATTACACGGCAAAAGGCAACCTGGTAGCCGTGATCTCGAACGGTACGGCCGTTCTCGGACTTGGGGATATCGGCGCACTGGCCGGCAAACCCGTGATGGAGGGAAAAGGTTTGCTGTTCAAGATTTTTGCAGGGATTGATGTGTTCGACATTGAGATTAACGAAAAAGACCCGCAGAAATTTATTGAAGCGGTGAAGGCTATCGCACCCACATTCGGCGGCATCAATCTGGAAGATATAAAAGCGCCCGAATGTTTTGAGATTGAAACACGTCTGAAAGAAGAACTGGATATACCCGTGATGCACGACGACCAGCACGGCACGGCAATCATCTCCGCGGCCGGCCTTATCAATGCGCTGGAACTGACCGGCAAAAAGATTGAAGAAGTACGGATTGTCGTAAACGGCGCAGGCGCTTCGGCCAGCTCGTGTACAAAATTATACATTGCGCTGGGAGCGAAAAAGGAAAATATCGTCATGTGCGACAGTAAGGGTGTGATATCCGTACGGCGCACGGATATGAACGAATCGAAGCGCTTCTTCGCTACGGAGAGGAATGTCAATACCCTCGAAGAAGCCATTGCCGGAGCGGATGTGTTCCTGGGATTGTCCGTCGCCGACGTGCTGACGGTCGACATGGTTCGCAAAATGAATGAAAACCCGATCGTTTTTGCGCTCGCCAATCCCAATCCCGAAATATCATACGAAAACGCCAAGGCATCACGCGAAGATGTGATTTTCGCTACGGGACGTTCGGATTATCCGAATCAGATAAACAACGTACTCGGATTCCCATATATTTTCCGCGGTGCGCTGGATGTGCGCGCGACGGGCATCAATGAGGCGATGAAGCTGGCCGCCGTGAAAGCAATCGCGTCGCTGGTGAAAGAGCCGGTTCCCGACGTGGTGAACGCCGCTTACGGATTGTCGCGGATTTCTTTCGGAAATGAGTATATCATCCCGAAACCCATGGATCCAAGGCTGTTGCCGGCCGTATCGACAGCAGTCGCAAAGGCGGCAATAGAATCCGGCGTGGCCCGGAAAAAGATATCCGACTGGGATGAATATGCCGTTCGGTTGAACGAACTGATGGGACACGACAACAAACTGATACGCCGTTTTACCGAAATGGCGAAACAGCGCCCGAAACGGGTCGTTTTTGCCGAAGGGAGTCACGAAAACATGCTCAAGGCAGCCGTTACCGCCAGGGCGGAAGGTATTTGCCTGCCCATCCTGCTCGGCAACGACGAACGCATTCGCAAACTCGCCGACGAACTGCAGCTGGACCTCGACGGCATCGAGATTGTCAATCTCCGTCACGACCGTGAGGAAGAACGCCGTAACCGCTATGCCGGGATTCTTTGCCGCAAAAGGGCGCGCGAAGGGTTCACCTATGATGAGGCCAAAGACAAAATGGTGGAACGCAACTACTTCGGCATGATGATGGTCGAAACGGGCGATGCGGACGCTTTCATCACCGGCGTATACACCAAATATTCCAACACCATAAAGGTGGCCAAAGAAGTAATCGGGATACGGGAGGGATATGACCACTTCGGCGCCATGCATATCATGACAGGCAAGAAGGGAACGCTGTTTCTGGCAGATACGCTCATAAACCGTCATCCGTCCGCGGAAACGCTTATCGACGTTGTGCGCCTGACGCATCATGCCGTGTCGTTCTTCGCACATAATCCGGTAATGGCCATGCTGTCGTATTCAAATTTCGGCGCGGATACAAAAGGCAGTCCGCTGCGGGTGCACGATGTGATAAAACACATGCACGGACAGTATCCGGATATCGTTATCGACGGAGAGATGCAGGCGAATTTTGCTCTCGACAAAAAAATGAGGGACGCCAAGTATCCATTCAGCAAACTGAAAGGGAAGGACGTAAATACGCTGATTTTTCCCAATCTTAATTCCGCCAACATAACGCAGAAACTGCTTCAGGAGATGAGCGGCGCCGAAATGATTGGCCCCATTCAGATGGGACTGAACAAACCGATTCACTTTACCGACATCGAAAGCTCCGTGCGCGACATCATAAACATCACGACCGTAGCCGTTATCGACGCTATCGTACAGGAGAAAATAAAGAAATGAAATTTATGCCGGAATGGAAATAAATATAACTTACTGGATTGGCTTTATTGTATTTGTCATGATTATGCTGATGCTTGACCTTGGCGTTTTTCACAGGAAAGATACCGAAGTCAAAATAAGGGAAGCATTGTTGTGGAGCGCCTTCTGGATATCGCTGGCCCTTGTTTTTAACGCCCTCCTCTATTATCAGTTCGGGAAAACTCCCGCATTTAATTTCTTCACGGCCTATGTCCTGGAAAAGTCGCTTAGCGTCGACAATCTTTTTGTTTTCATCATGATATTCGGCTATTTCAATATCGCTCCGAAATATCAGCATAAAATACTGTTCTGGGGGATTTTCGGAGCATTGATCATGCGTGCGATATTCATATTCGCCGGCATAACGCTCATAAGAAATTTCAGCTGGATTATGTACATCTTCGGCGCGTTCCTGATATACACAGGCATACACATGATAGCAAACAAAAAGGAAGAAAGCGACTTTGACCCGAATAAAAACTTCATCATCCGCTGGTTCCGCAAAATGATGCCCGTAACGGAGGACATGTCGGAGCCGCATTTTTTCGTGCGCAGAAACAAAATGCTTTACGCCACGCCGTTCTTCGTCGCGCTGCTGTTTATCGAAGCCTCGGACATTGTTTTCGCCGTCGATTCGATTCCGGCCGTCTTATCCGTATCAAAGGACACGTTCATCGTTTTCACGTCCAACATCTTTGCCATACTGGGACTGCGTTCGCTATACTTCGCCCTGAGCGGTATCATGGAATATTTTTATTATCTGAAATACGCCCTGGCCGGCATCCTGACATTTATCGGGCTGAAAATGTGCATAAACGAATTTTCCGACATGGCCGGTTACGATTTCCATATATCAAACTACACGTCATTAAGCATTATCGTCTCACTCCTGATCATATCCATCCTCCTGTCCCTCGCCGTCCGCAAAAAACCGCAATGACTGAAAGTATCAGTATCTGCTGTTGTTTTTCAAAACATTCGACACCTCTTCCGCGCAGGCGCGTACCGGCCCCGAATGTTCGATCTTGAGCGTTGACAGCGCGGCGGCGAAGTTGCCGGCTTCTTCTATGGATGCGCCTTTAACCCTTTTGTACAGGTATCCCGCCATGTAGGTGTCTCCGCATCCCGTCGCGTCTACAACGTTGCGGGGCTTATAGGCCGGTATGCGGTAAAAACGGTCGCCGTCGTAGATGAGAGACCCCATGCCGCCGAATGTCAGGATAACTTCTTTCACGCTCCATTCATGCAGTTTTCTGGCAGCTTTTTGCGCGTCCCTGTAGCCGGTCAGTACTTCCATCTCATGTTCGTTCGCTTTCAGGAAATGGACATATTTCAGGGCTTCGAGTTTGTTGTGCCAGTCGGTTGCGTGAACGTGCGAGTCGCACACTTCGCGGAGATAGCCCTGCGAATCTACGGAGACCAGTCCCCTGCCGGCGATATGGCGGACTACGTCCTCCGAAAAATCGTCGGCGAGCAGCGCTCCGAGGTGAAATATTTCGGACTCCACATCCCGCAACTGTTCCACGCTGAAAGGGTCGGCTTTCGCTCTTACATACTGTTGGCGTTCATCCGTATTTTCCCCGTATATGTTTTCAAAATAGACGGAATGTCTGCTCGGCAGCACGGTGACGTGGATGCCCTGCGAGCGCATCGTTTCGGGCACGCGACGTTCCCGTTCGCCGACCGCCGTTACCAGCGCGTAGTCTATGTCGCTAAAGTTATTGATTGCATGCGAAACGTAAAACGACGTTCCGCCCGGCATGTATACTGTTTTTTGAGGCGTCGTCACCTTATCCAGCGTAATATGTCCGATACAACATAATTCATGTCTCATTGTATATGTTTTTTAACGCAAATATACAAAACTAATTCGACGGTGAAGACACAAATTTAGGATTTGACTACTAATGACCGATAATTGACTATCGCAAACCGCGTCCTTTTCGTGTGAAAACACCTGCGCGGGACGCGACTGCCGGGCTGCCGGCGTTTTAGAGCAACCGCCTCAAAATTTATCACGAATATATCCGACGCCCGAGAATTGAGAGTTGATAGCTGTAGACAACATTCCCGATTCATTTTTCATTGAAAAATCAATATGATTTAAGGTTTAATTGCCCGAATTACCAGGCAGTAATGCGCCATTACCAGGCAGTATTGCGCCATTACTATGTAGTAATGCGCCATTACCAGGCAGTATTGCGCCATTACTAAGCAGTAATGCGCCATTACCAGGCAGTAATGCGCCATTACCAGGCAGTAATGCGCCGTTACCAGGCAGTAATGCGCCATTACCAGGCAGTAATGCGCCATTACCAGGCAGTAATTTCCCGTTTTCCAATGGAAAATTCGTTCATCGTTCCGAAAGGTTTTGATGCGGTTGCCCTGCCGGCGCCTGACGAAAAATTGGAATTTTCATGATTTTTATGTATGTTTACGCCGTTTTCACGTATAAACAGTGACTGTGAAATGGGAAATTATCATGCATTTTTGTTGAAAATCGCCTGCTTCCTGCTGCCTCTGGCGCTTGCCGGATGTTCGGGAGAGGTTTCGGACGACAGGGTTTTCGTCATCGGCAAGGCCGAATTTGGCATCCGCGCGGACAAAACCAACGCCCGCGCCACGACCGACGGTATCAACCGGGCTATCGAAAAGGCGCGCGGCGAGGGATACGAAACCGTGCGGTTCATGCCGGGCGATTACCTGATTGCCTGCGTAAGCCCGACGGCGTATTATCCTGCCGACGGCATCTTCCTCTATTCGAACATGACGTTCGACCTGGGCGAGGCCCGGTTTCACGTCGAGCCGAACGACAGCTGGAGCTACGGCGTTTTCCAGCTCGAACGGCTGGAGAACGT